>JACQXR010000060.1 GCA_016208585.1 candidate division TA06 bacterium
AAGCCGGGGAAACGGTAGACGTCTTCCAATCGTTTGATCTTATTCATACCGGAAGTTTACCATATTTTTACCGGGGTTGCTATCAAAGAACTCGTTTACTGCCAACTACTTCAGCTCGCCACCAAGTTCGATTTTACCCACACTCATTGGAGAAAAGCCAAGAGTTTATCTGATACTGTAAAATGTTTAGCGTTTACTGTTATAAGTTCGAACTTTGAACAGTAAACAGAAAACGGTAAACGGAAAAAGATGTTGCGCCTTCATCCCTGCGCCAAGCCCTGGCAGATCAGGCTGGCTAAAAGACTGATCCCCGATTACGTTGATCCGGGCTATGTCTACGATGATCTGCTGCATAAATACGCCCCGTTGTCAAAAGTATGGATAGACGCCGGGTGCGGGGACAACAGCGACATCAAACAAATACCGGAATACCGGGAACTGGCGGTGGGCTTCGACCTGGAAAAACGGAAACAGGAAAAATACCTAACGGCCGACATCTATCGTGTTCCCTTAAAAAATAATTCCGTTGACTTTGTCTCCAGCCGCTGGGTGGCCGAGCACCTCAAGGATCCCGGAACTGCCCTGGAGGAATTGCACAGAATTTTAAAATCCGGAGGCCGGATTTTAATACGGACCACCAATAAATGGCACTACATCTCGCTTTTCAGCCGGTTCGCTCCCATGTTCTTAAAAAGGTTTTTGTCTACGACCCAGGTGTTTCCGACTTATTTCAGGTTCAACGACCAGGTGGCTTATAACAAGTATTTTGTGGAGCACCCCGGCTGGCAGCTGGAAAAGATCCATTACATCGAAAACCTGCAGTACGGGAATCCGTTAGGCTTCGTCTTTTCTTTGTCCTACCATCTTATCACCTCCGGGCTGAAATTGGACCGGCTGAAGACCACCATAATCCTGGAAATGACCAAAGTTCAACCATAATCAGCGGTGTGACCATGGCTGTTTATTACGGGGTGAAAAAGGTACTGGAGAAAGGACAGAGGATAGGGGTGGCCACAGAAATGATGCACTTCGTCAAGAACACCGAAGTGCTGGTGGGGATCGTCAGGGGCAGCAAATACGCGGTAGCGGTGGATCTGACCAGCGAAAAGGAATACCGGGCCTTTTACCGGGCCTGCGCCAGGGGAAACTGGAGGGATTTCGACCTCTACCGCCTTTCCCGGGAGCAGATAGCCGAATGTCCGGACGAAGGCCGGGTGCTGATAAGGGATCTGGATTCCGCAACGTCTGCCCGCTAAATACGCGAAATATACTAAATCATGTAGTGCCTGTTTTTCAGAAAACCCATTGTTGCAAAAAAATAAATATAAAATCCGTGTCAATCCGTGTCCTATTAGGTCTTGCCAACGTAACCTGATAACAATCATCTTTTAAATAGACTTTAAGGAATCGTCAATGGCTTTAGAAAGAAACAGGGTCCTGACCCGGGAAATTGAAGAGGAGATGCGTTCTTCGTATCTGGACTATTCCATGTCGGTCATCGTGGGCCGGGCCCTGCCCGATGTCCGGGACGGGCTGAAACCGGTGCACCGCCGCATCCTTTATGCCATGAGCGAGCTAGGGCTGGCCCACAACAAACCCTTCAAGAAAAGCGCCCGGATCGTGGGAGAGGTGATGGGCAAGTACCATCCCCACGGCGATTCGGCCATCTACGATTCCATGGTTCGGATGGCCCAGGATTTCTCGCTGCGCTACCTGCTGGTGGATGGCCAGGGCAACTTTGGCTCGGTGGACGGCGACCCGCCGGCGGCCCAACGCTACACCGAGGCCAGGCTGGCCAGGATCTCGGACGAGGTGCTCAAGGACATTGACAAGGAGACCGTGACCTATGTGGACAATTATGATGGTTCGCTCAAAGAACCGTCGGTGCTGCCTTCGCTGCTGCCGGGCCTGCTGGTCAACGGCAGTTCGGGCATCGCGGTGGGCATGGCCACCAATATCCCGCCCCACAACCTGGGGGAGATCTGCGACGCCATCTCTTTGCTGATCGACGACCCGGAACTGGCCCCGGAGAAGCTGCTGAAGACCGTCAAGGGTCCTGATTTTCCCACCGGCGGCATGATCATGGGGGTCTCCGGCATCCGGGACGCCTACCTGACCGGCCGGGGCAAGATCACCATCCGGGGCCGGGCCAACGTGGAGACCGCCAAAAACGGCAAGGAATCCATCATCATCTCCGAGCTGCCCTACGAGGTCAACAAGGCCGGCATGATCGAAAAGATCGCCGAGCTGGTCAAGGACAAAAAGATGGACGGCATCGCCGACCTGCGCGACGAATCGGACCGCGACGGGATGCGGGTGGTGATAGGATTAAAGCGGGACAGCGATCCCCGGCTAACCATCAATCAGCTATACCAGCACACCCAGTTCCAGACCAGTTTCGGGGTGATAATGCTGGCCCTGGTGGACGGGGTGCCCAGGGTGATCACCCTGAAAGAGGCCCTGGCCAAGTTCATAGAATTCCGGGTGGAGGTGGTGACCCGGCGCACCAAATACGAGCTGGCCCAGGCCGAGAAGCGGGCCCATATCCTGGAAGGCTTGAAGATAGCCATTGACAACATCGATGAAGTGGTCAGGATCATCAAGAAGTCGCCCAACGTGGACGAGGCCAGATCTTCCCTGATGAAAAAGTTCAAGCTCTCCGAGATCCAGGCCCAGGCCATTCTGGACATGACCCTCAAGCGCCTGACCGCACTCGAAACCAAAAAGATCGACGAGGAATACGAGGAGCTACTCAAGCTGATCACCAGGCTCAAGGGGATCCTGGACAGCCGGCGGCGGCTGATGGGGGTGATCCGGGAGGAAATTGCCGAGCTGAAGAAGAAATACGCCGACTCCCGCCGCACCGAGATCCTGGCCGCCACCGAGGAAAAGTTTTCGGTGGAGGATCTGATCGCCGAGGAGGACATGGTGATCACCATCTCCCACGCCGGCTACATCAAGCGGCTTTCGGTAAGCTCCTACAAGCGCCAGGGCCGGGGCGGCAAGGGGGTGACCGGGATGACCACCAAGGAGGAGGATTTCGTGGAGGGGATGTTCATCGCCTCCACCCACCACTATATCCTATTCTTCACCGACAAGGGGCACTGCTACTGGCTGAAGGTCTACGAAGTGCCGGAAGGGGGCCGGGCGGCCAAGGGCCGGCAGATCTCCAACCTGCTGGAGCTGAAGCCCGACGAAAAGATAGCGGCCTACATCGCGGTCAAGGAGTTCGACGAACAGCATTTTGTGGTGATGGCCACCAGGGAAGGGACCATCAAGAAGACTGCGCTCTCCGAATTCTCCAATCCCCGCAAGGCGGGGATCATCGCGGCCACGGTGGACGGCAAGGACCTGCTGATCGAGGCCAAGCTGACCGACGGCAGCGAGGATATCATATTGGTGACCACCCAGGGTCAGGCCTGCCGCTTTCACGAGAGCGACGTCCGGGCCATGGGCCGGAGCGCGGCCGGGGTCCGGGGCATCACTTTGGACAAGAAAGATTTGGTGGTGGGGATGGTGGCGGTCAAGCGCGAGGGCAGCCTGCTGACGGTCTGCCAGAAAGGTTTTGGCAAGCGGAGCGAGATCGAGGAATACCGGGTTACCCGCCGGGGCGGCAAGGGCGTGATCACCATGAAGATCACCGACAAGACCGGGCCGGTGGTGGCAGTCAAGGAAGTGGTGGACACCGACGAACTGATGATCATCTCGGCCGGAGGCCAGGTGATCCGGTTGACCCTGAAAAATGTCAGGGTGATGGGCCGGGCCACCCAGGGTGTCCGCCTGATAAACCTGGAGGATAAGGATCAAGTGGTGGATGTGGCCAGGCTGGCGGCCTCGGAAGAAGAGGGGAACGGGGAAGCCAACGGCAATGGGGCGGAAAAATAAAATGTAAAGACAGCCCAGAACTAATAAATTAGCCTGGGCTGTCTTTTCTCTTGCAATTCCCTGCGGTCTACGCTACAGGGTCATTGAGTATTTACCTGAATTCCGTCCCTTTTATATACACTACAAATCGAAAAAAATCGGCAATAACCAGGAAGCCTGGATTAACAATACGTTACAGGGAGCAACGTCCTGAAAAATAATGCTTGACAAATGTTCGTGTAGTGTATATAATATA
>JACQXR010000061.1 GCA_016208585.1 candidate division TA06 bacterium
AAATAGGCGGTTATCAGGTCTGTAATAAATGGCTGAAGGACAGGAAGGGCAGGATATTGTCGTTGGAAGAAATCCAAACCTACTGCAAAATAGCCACCTCATTGCACGAAACTGTTATTACCCAAAAAGAGATAGACAAACTTTACGATAAAATAGAAAACAAAACGATATAAGGAGAAATGCCATGCGTCAAATAATCAAAACAGAAAAAGCCCCGGGCACCATCGGGCCGTCTGGATCAAGACTTGAGCGAAGTCTGCATAAATACGCCAATCCCGTTGTTCATTGGCGTTCGCCAAGGTATTCCGGCATACCGTTCCTCTGATACCGATATGATACAACTTTGACCTCAGGGCCCACAGACAGGACTCAATGTCACGGAGACTTTCCCGATAGGTCAACTGGGCAAACGCCATGCTCAGGAACTGATCCCAACAATTGAAGCTCTTTACCTTGCGATAGCCGTGATAGCGTTTGACACAACGGCGAAACTCGTGCGTTGGCAGAAAATCGATTGGTTGGGCAAAGATGGTTTTCTTGATGGGCATTGATAATTCCTTTCATTGAGAAAGGAATTATACACCCGGAAAATCTGATAATACAATGAACGATTTCCATATCGATTACGCTTCGTTTGTCCTGTAGCCAACTGTTTATCAATGCGTTACACGACTCTTTTACGAAAACAACCGGACACTACTGATATAAAATATAAACCCATTTCGAAAAAAGGAGTGTTGATCGGTGTCTAAAAAGCAATTATAAAATCCAGGTATCCGAAGGGAAAACCCCTAAAAAGCAGGCAAATTTTGCCTGCTTTATTTATTTATAAGGGTTTTTTTGGGGTTAAAAAATAAGTGAAAAAAGCTCATTTTTTACTTGACAATGGAGTAAAAAAATACTAAAATGGTAACCAGTGGGTTAAAGTGGGGAATAGTGGTTTGAGATGGTTAAAATAGCATATTTTTATGGAATTTTCCGCCTCCAAACAATAATTCTAGAAAATTCTAAAAACACCGTAAAACAAGGTGTTTTGGAGCAGAACCATGGCCTTTTTCTTCGGCACATATCACCATAATCTTGATTCCAAGGGAAGGCTCAATTTGCCGTCCCAGTTACGTCGTCAAATTTCCAATGGTGCCGCCAACCAGCTTTTGATCACCAAAGGCTATAAGGGCGGCTGTCTTTTCGTCTATCCCCAGGACAACTGGCAAAGGATCATGGCCGAGCTGGAATCCCAGCCCCGGACCGAGGAGAACCGGAACGCTTTGAGGATTTTCACCGCCGAAAGCATTCTGGCCGAACTGGACGCCCAGGGTCGGATCATGATCCCGGCCAAATTTTTGCAGGAGACCGGCCTGGTCAAGGAGGCGGTGATCGTCGGGGTCAGCGACAAGATGGAAATCTGGAATCCTGACTTCTACCAGAAACTGCTGGAGCAAAACAGCGGGCTCCATCAGGAACTGATCAAGAAACTGTAGTTCCTAAAAAACCCGAAACTTGAAACAGCAATCAAAAGAGGAAAATAAAGATCATGAGAATTCAAGCCATCCCGGCGGCCGATAACAGCGTCAGACTGGAAGTGAACGGCATGATAAACCTGCAGGGTTTCTTTCAGATCGAAGAGGCGATCTTAAAGATCATGAAGAAGAACTGTTTTAAGCTGGAGCTGGAGATGTCCGGGGTCAAGCACATGGATTACCGGGGAGTGGAGATCCTGGTCAAACGGGCGGAGCGGCTGCGGAGCTACGGCGGGGACCTGATCCTGCACGGGCTGTCCCCCTATCTGATCAACATCCTGCAGATGGCCGGGGCCGGCGAGGCTTTTGAGATCGCCTCTACCAGGGAGCCGGTGCAGTGCGACCTGTTCCGGCGCCAGGAGCGCAAGCCGCTTACGGCCGTGGCCTGACAAAGTCATTGGATCTTTGTCATTAGATGGTTGGGAATCGTTCGGGGATCAGGTGGATTAGATAATAAATATAAGGGAAATTATGGAAGAATTCCGGCATCAGCCGGTTTTGCTAGAAGAAGCAATCGATCTTTTAAATGTCAGGCCCGGCGGCAACTACATCGACGCTACCTTGGGCGGAGGCGGGCACGCCTTGGAGATCTTAAAAAAAAACGGGCCTTCCGGAATACTGATCGGACTGGACCGCGATCCCCAGGCCATCGAAGCCGCTGCCATCAGGCTGGCCGGTTACCGGGAAAGATTTACCGCGGTCAATATACGGTTCGGCCGGATGGCGGAGATAAGCCGGGATCTGAAACTGGAAATCAACGGAGCGCTGTTTGATCTGGGACTTTCCTCTCCCCAAATAGATCATTCTCAACGCGGCTTCAGTTTCATGGGTGGCGGCCCGCTGGACATGCGGATGGGCCTGAACGGAATCTCGGCCCGGGACCTGGTGAACAACTCCGGAGAAAAAGAGCTGGCCGACATCTTTTACCGGTACGGCGAGGAACAAAAATCCAGGAAAATTGCCCGGGCCGTAGTTGAAGCCAGGAGCAAAAACCCGATAGAGACGACCGGACAACTGGCTCAAATAATAAAAAATACCCGGCCCCAGATGCCGGCCAAGACCCTGGCCCGGGTCTTCCAGGCCATCAGGATCAAGGTCAATGACGAACTGGGCGAACTGGAACGGGGACTGCAGGAGGCGGTGGCAATGCTTTCATCCGGGGGGAGGATCGTGGTGATCTCCTATCACTCGCTGGAAGACCGGCTGGTCAAGGAAACCTTCCGCCGGCTGGCCGATCCCTGCACCTGCCCGCCCCGGTTGCCGGCCTGCGTTTGCGGGCAAAAGTCGGCAGTCAAAATAATAACCAAAAAAGCCATGGTCCCATCGTCCCGTCAAATTTCGGAAAACGGCCGGGCCCACAGCGCCAAACTGAGGGCGGCCGAAAAAGCATGAACACATTTTTACATAAAACAGAGATCAAGCTCGAGAAAAACCGGACCGGCTGGCTCATCGCCGGCTGGGTTTTTGTGTTCTTTGCCGTGATGTTCCTGTTCATTTGGCAGAAGTTCAGCCTGTCCCAGCAGCTGGGTTCCATTGAAAAGGACCAGAATTATAATCGGGAAGTGGTCTCCCTGCAGAAGGAGCTTCAGGTAAGGCTGCAGCAGCTGGAGGCCCGGAACCGGTTGGAATCCAGGGCCATGGAAGATCTGGGTTTTGAATATCCTTCCAACCGCCAGGTGGTGGTGATGCTAAAATCCCCGGCCCCGCAACGGGGCGGGCTGGCTTACGTCCTGGCCGGGCTTTTCCGGCCGGTCTCATCGGCCTGGAGCAAGCCATGATGTCACACCGAACGAAAACCCTTGCGGTTTTCTGTTTTTTTATCTGGGCCTTGATGGCCGGAAGGCTGGTATGGCTACAGGCGTTCAAGGGCGGGTATTACCGGAGCCTGGCCCTAAGGCAGCATCGACTCCGGATCGGGATCCTTCCGGAGCGGGGGCGGATAGTTGACCGACAAGGCCGGCCGTTGGCGTTATCAATCGACGGCCGGCGTTCTTATCCCTACGGCGCGGTGGGCGGACAGATGCTGGGTTTCCTGGGAAAGGATGGCCGGGGTCTGGAGGGTCTGGAACTTTATTACGACCGGGAGCTTTCGGGAGAGGCCGGCTGGGATACCAGGCAGTGCGACGCCCGGGGGCGGGTCCGGCCTTCGCTGGAATACGCCTCCAAACCGGCCCGTTCCGGAAACTGTCTGCAGCTGACCATTGACGCCGAATACCAAGCCATCGCCGACGAAGAACTGAAAAAAGCCGGGGATAAATTCAAGGCCGCCTGGGGCGCGGCGGTAATAGCCGATCCCGCCACCGGCGAAATACTGGGGATGGCCAGCTACCCTGAGTTTGACCCCAATCATCCGGAGTTATTCAACCGCCAGGCCATGACCTTTGGGGCAGTGGCCGCCCAGTTTGAGCCGGGCTCCACCTTTAAGGCGGTGACCATCGCGCTGGGGCTGAAGTCCAAGACCATAGACACCGCCGATGTTTTTGACGGCGAACAGGGAAGTTATGCGGTGGGCGGACATAGAATCGGCGAGGCCGAGAGCCACAATAAATACGGGCCGATCACGGTCAGCCAGGCCCTGGCTTTTTCCAGCAACGTCTGCCTGGCCAAAATAGGGCTGGCTTTGGGCAAAGATAAACTGTATCAGGGAGCCCGGGCCTTTGGGTTCGGGTCCCGTACCGGAATAGAATGTCCGGGCGAGGCGCCTGGCCTTTTGGACAAGCCCGACGGCTGGCCGGTAATAAAACAGGCCAATATCAGTTTTGGCCAAGGCCTTGCGGTCAGCGCCCTGCAGCTGGTCATGGCTTACGGGGCCATCGCCAACGGTGGATACCTGTTAAGGCCCCGGCTGATAAAGGGGCTGGCTCCTTCCGGTCAATTAGTAGATGAGGCCTGCCGCCCCGATACCCTGCGCCGGGTGATCTCGGACCAGACCTCGGCCAAGGTGATTGCCATGCTGGAACGTTGCGTCAGCGAGGGAACCGGCCAGGCCGCCCAGATAGAAGGCTGGCGGGTGGCCGGCAAGACCGGCACCGCTCAAAAGAAGGAACAGGGTAAAAAAGGCTACGCCTCCGATAAATATGTGGCTTCGTTCATCGGGTTCGTCCCGGCCGAGGCGCCCCGCCTTTTAGTGGCGGTGATAATAGACGAACCGAAGGGGCGATTTTTCGGCAACGAAGTAGCGGCGCCGGTCTGCCGCAATGTAATGCAGAGGATCATCAGCCTGCCCAAAGGGTTAAGGCAGGACCTGCTGGCCGCCAGGTGATATGCAATTTCAGTTTTACGATAAAAAATCGTTAAATTGCTTCACTTGTCAAACAGTAGAAGATTTCAATGGCCATACGATGGCAGCAACAATTGTATTGATTCCCTATTGCATGGCCGCCGTATCATAAGTCTACCCAAGTCTGGCAGCGGTCTTCCCAAGTCCGCCTCAGGCGGATGTAAGTCTGGAAACGTAAAGTATAAGTCTGGAAATGCAAAGCATAAGTCTGGAAACGTAAAGTATAAGTCTGGAAATGCAAAGCATAAGTCTGGAAACGTAAAGTATAAGTCTGAAAATGCAAAGTATAAGTCTGGAAATGCAAAGTATAAGTCTGGAAATGCAAAGTATAAGTCTACCCAGGCAAAGTATAAGTCTGCTCAAGCAAAATATAAGGCTACTCAAGTCCGCCTCAGGCGGATATAATAATATCAGAAACAAAGAACGCGATGAAACAATTTAACCAACTGCTGAAAGCCATACCGGGAGAGACCATATCTCTTAGCAATCTCCCCCCCAGCCTTGAGATTTCGGGGCTGGGTTACGATTCCCGGAGCATCAAGCCGGGCGAATTGTTCTTTGCCATTTCCGGCTACAAGACCAACGGTCGGAAATACCTGGACCAGGCCCTGGCCCGCGGAGCATCGGGCATAGTGGCTGAAGGCGGTCAGGAATACGGCCAGGTTCCGGCGCTAAAAGTGAAAAATATCCGCCGGGCCATGGCCTTGATGGCGGCCGAGTTCTATGACCGGCCGGCCGACAAGATGACGCTTTTGGCCATTACCGGAACGGCCGGAAAGACCACCACCTCCTATCTGGCCCGTTCGGTCTTTGCCGCGGCCGGAAAAAAGGTGGGGCTTTTGGGAACCATCAACTACTGGGTAATGGATAAAAGCTATGCCGCCCCCAACACCACCCCGGAGTCGCTGGATCTGCAAAGGCTTTTGGCCGAAATGCTGGAGGCTGGAGCCGACACGGTCATCATGGAAGCCTCTTCTCACGGCATCGAGTTGGAACGGGTGGCCGGGATAGATTTTAAGGCAGCGGCCTTCACCAATTTCTCCCAGGATCATTTAGATTTCCACGGCAGCCTGGATGAATATTTAAAGGCCAAACTGCGTTTGTTTCAGGGCTTAAGCGACAGCTCCTGTTGCGTAGTAAATGTAGACGATCCGGCTTCAAAAAATATCATCGAATCCACCAGGGCGTCGCTTTTAACCTTCGGACTTTTGAAGCCGGCCCAGATCACAGCCCGTAATATTGAATCCAGTCTGCAGGGGACAAAATTCCAGCTTGTTACTCCGGAAGGAAACAGCGAGATCAGCCTGAGTCTGGCCGGCCAGCCCAATGTCTACAATGCTTTAACAGCTTGCGGGCTGGGTCTGGCCGGCGGCCTCAGCCTAAAAGCGGTCAAGGCCGGGCTGGAAGCTTTGCCTGAGGTTTCCGGTAGGTTCCAGCGGGTTTCGGCCGGGCAGGACTACGAAGTGGTGGTGGATTATGCTCATACTCCGCAGGAATTGGAAAGGGTTCTTATCACTGCCCGGCAACTGACCGAAGGAAGGCTGATCACGGTCTTCGGTTGCGGCGGTAACCGGGACCGGGGAAAAAGGCCTTTGATGGGAAAAGCGGTGGCCGGCCATTCGGACATCGTGATAGTCACTTCAGACAATCCCAGAACCGAAGACCCCGCCAGCATAATCAACGACATTCTGCCGGGACTGAAAGAAGGCAACTATCAGATAGTGGCTGACCGGCGGCAGGCCATATTCCAGGCGGTGGCCCAGGCCCAAAAAGGGGACCTGGTGATGATCGCCGGGAAAGGGCACGAAGACTACCAGATCATCGGCGCCGAAAAGATACATTTTGACGACCGGGAGGTGGCGTTGGAAGCCATTGAGTCGCGGACCCGGAGGCAGGGCTGATGGAACCAATGCTGCTGTCGCAAGTTGCCCAAGCGGTGGAAGGAAATCTTACCGGCCCCGACCGGAATGTTCTGGGGGTCAGCATCGACTCCCGTTCTTTGCAGCCGGGCCAGCTCTTCGTGGCCATCAAAGGGCCGAAATTTGACGGTCATGATTTTCTGATGGCGGCCCGCCGGAACGGGGCGGAGGCGGCACTGGTCTCGGCCCATAATTCGACAGACAAACACGGGACGGATGAATTTCCCCTGATCACAGTTCCCGATACCGCGGCGGCTTTACAGAAGCTGGCCGGATTTTACCGCCAAAAGTTTTCCCTGAAGATGACGGCTGTCACCGGCAGCAACGGCAAGACCACCACCAAGGAGATGACGGCCCGAGTTTTATCCCAAAAGTACCGGGTGCTCAAAAACCAGGGCAATTTAAACAACCAGTACGGCATACCACTGTCGCTCTTTAATGTAGAGGCGGAACACCAGGCGGCGGTGATGGAACTAGGGATGAGCGGTTTTGGGGAAATAGCTTCTTTATGCCGGATGGTGCTGCCGGAACTGGGGATCATCACCAATGCCGGCGAAGGGCACACCGAGTTCTTAAAGGACATCCGGAACGTGGTCCGGGCCAAGGCCGAGCTTTTGGAAGAGCTGCCGGCCTCCGGGACCGCCCTCATCAATTACGACGACGGAAATTTGAAAACCCATTCCGGAAAAACCAAAGCCAGGGTGCTGGGGTTCTCGATAGAATCCGGTTCCGATTACCGGGCCGATGACATTGAACTGACAGAACAGGGAATAAAATTTACCGTGAAAGGCGTCCGGTTCCACCTGCCGGTGCTGGGAAGGCACAATGTCTACAACGCTTTGGCGGCGGCGGCGGCCGGAGAGGTTTGGGGAGTAGATCTCAGGTCGGCGGCCCTGGTCCTGGCCGATTTTCATCCGGCCGCGATGCGGCTGGAGATGATAGAGGCCGGATCATTTAAAATCTTAAGCGATTGTTACAATGCCAATCCCCAGTCCATGCAGGCGGCCCTGGCGGTGCTGAAAAGCCTTCCGGCTAAAAGAAAAGTGGCCGTTTTGGGCGACATGAAAGAACTGGGGGCAATAGCTCCGGACCGGCACCGGCAGGTCGGCAGATTGGCGGCCGATGCGGCCAGCCTGGTGCTCACCGCCGGCCCGCTGGCGGCTGAAATTTACCAGGGAGCGAAAGAACAGGGGGGCGAGGCCCGCCATTTTGAGGATACGTCCAGCCTGTGCCAAAGCCTGCCAGGCCTGCTTCTGCCCGGGGATCTGATACTGGTCAAAGCCTCCCGCTCCATGCATTTTGAAGAAGCATTAGAAGCAATAAAGAGGATCTAAAAAGTGCTGTATTATCTGTTTTACCCCCTGGCCGAGCAGGTCCACCTGTTCAATCTGTTCCGTTACATCACCTTTCGTTCGGCCTCGGCCCTGGTGACGGCGCTTTTGATCTCCTTTCTGTTAGGTCCTTTGATCATCGGCTGGCTGAAGAAACTGAAAATAAAGGACACCGGAAGGGAAGATGTCCCGACCGAGCACCAAAACAAGGTCGGCACTCCCACCATGGGAGGCCTGATAATCCTGGCCGCTATAGTAATCCCGGTGCTTTTATGGGCCGACCTCTCCAACCGCTACATTCAGATATCGCTGGCGGCCACCATCGGCCTGGGGCTGATAGGCTTTTACGATGACTATCTGAAAGTGGTCAAAAAAAATCCCAAGGGGCTGGTGGGCCGGAAAAAACTATTGGGGCAGTTCGCGGCAGCCTTGCTGATCGCCGTATACCTTCGATTCTTTCCTCTCAATCCGGAATATGCCTCTAAAACCAGCCTGCTGTTCTTTAAAAATGTGTTCATAGACCTGGCCTGGTTCTACATTCCCTGCGTGACCCTGGTGATAGTGTTCACCTCCAATGCGGTGAACTTGACCGACGGATTGGACGGCCTAGCCATCGGGGTCTTCCTGTTCGCCGCCGCCGCCTATGCCATAATGTCGTATCTTACTGGGAATTTCAAGCTGGCCCAGTATCTTAATATTTTGTTCATGCGGGGATCAGGCGAACTGACGGTGCTCTGCGCTTCGATGGTGGGGGCGGCCATGGGGTTCTTATGGTACAACGCCCACCCGGCCGAGATCTTCATGGGGGACACCGGCTCGCTGGCCCTGGGCGGGGTGATAGGAACGGTCTCGGTCCTGATCAAGCAGGAGATCCTACTGGGCATCGTGGGCGGAGTGTTCGTGATGGAGGCTTTCTCGGTGATTTTCCAGGTAGCCTCGTTCAAGTCCACCGGGAAAAGAATCTTTAAAATGACTCCCATCCATTATCATTTCCAGAAGATAGGCTGGAGCGAACAGAAGATAGTGGTCCGGTTCTGGATCATAGCTTTCATCTGCGCCCTGGTGGCATTGAGTACTTTAAAAATCAGATAAACGAAAATCGTAACCATTCAGCCACAAAGACAAAGTCACCTACGCTTAAGCTTCGGCGTCCAGGGGCTCAAAGGGGATTTAGCCATTTATTCTATCAGCTTCTGTGTCCGGTTTCGATTAGACCTGGTTCTTCCAGTGAAATCGGCGGCCAATAACGATTCACAATTCACAATTCACGATTTGGCGGCCAATGGTGGTGGCAGAGGTAGTATTTCGGGTTATTTTTAGGTTTGAGTAAAAGAAATATTTTTCTTAGTGTCTTTGCCTTGTCTTAGCGGCACTTAAAAGTTCAACAAAATCACTAAAAGTAAAAAATTGAAACTGGAATTTAAAGATAAAACAGCGGCGGTGATCGGCGCCGGCAGAAGCGGAATAGCTGCGGCCCGTTTGTTAAAAAAGAGCGGGGTCGAAGTTTTGTTGTCCGAAGTAAAATCTTTAAACTCCCAGACCGAGGCTGAATTAAAGGCGGCCAGTATAAAATTTGAGACAGGCGGACACTCAGATCAGGTCTTAAGCACAGATCTGGTAGTGGTCAGCCCCGGAGTCAGATGGGAACTGCCGGTGCTGGCGGAAGCCAGGAAGAAAAATATTCCGGTGATCGGCGAGATGGAGCTGGCATATCAATTGACGCCAGCCAGAATTATAGGGATCACCGGCACCAACGGAAAATCAACCACCACCTCCATGCTGGGGCGGATATTGCAGACCGCAGGAATGGATTGTTACATCGGCGGCAACCTGGCCCCGGGGCGCCCGGTCTGCGAATTGGTAATGGACGCCGGGCCGCAGAGCTTTATAGTGGCCGAGATCAGCACCTTTCAACTGGAGTCCATAGTTGATTTCAAGCCTTATATCGGGATCATCACCAACATCACTCCCGATCATCTGGACCGGCATCCCGATTTTGAGACCTATGCTAAATTAAAGGCCAGATTGCTGGAAAATCAATCATCGTTCGATCATGCCGTTTTAAACGCCGACGATCAACAGGTATTAAAATACAGCTCCGGAGCCAGGGCACATAAAATATTTTTTTCAGGCCAGCGCCCGGTGAAGCAGGGAACTTACAGCGACGGGGAAACAATACACTGGATTCAAGGCCAGGAGCCTATTCCTATAATGAGGATCGCCCAACTTTTAGTCCCCGGACAACACAATGTGGAAAATGTCTTGGCGGCTGCGGCTGCGGCCATGATACTGGGGATTTCTCCGGATATCATCAGACAGGGTTTGGAAACATTCAAAGGGGTTCCCCACCGGCTGGAGGAAGTAGGAATAGTGGGCGGCGTCCGTTACATCAATAATTCCATGGGCACCAACGCGGCGGCCGGGGTCAGCTCCCTGAGGGCTTTCAGGGAACCGATGGTGGTCATCGCCGGAGGCAAAGAGAAGAACGTAGATCTCTCCGACTTTCTGAAAGAGATAGCCCAAAAGGCAGTGGCGGCGGTATTGATAGGCGAAAGCAAAGACCGGATAGAGCGGGAACTTTCAGGCTTGGGCATGAAGAACATCCATAAGGCCGGAAGTATGAAAGAGGCGGTTTCCCAGGCCGCCGCCCTGGCCCGCCCCGGCCAACTGGTGATGCTGGCGCCGGGAGCCGCCAGCTTTGACATGTTCGCCGATTTTGAAGACCGGGGCAACCAGTTCAAGCAGGCTGTGGCCGGATTGAATAAAAATGAGTTACCGTAAGGGCGATATAGACCACCTGTTGCTGGTGGCGGTTTTACTGCTGGCCGGATACGGTTTTGTGATGAGTTTCAGCGTCAGTGATTATCTGATCTCAGGCAATTCCGCCCTGTTCCGTCCCCGCGATTTTAAGCAGCCGGCCGCTCTGGCCCAAAAGATAAGCCAGAGCCGGGACGGCGTATCTTCTCTGATCAAGGACCGGCTTCCGGCTGCGACCCTTTATCTGCTGGGGCATTACGGCAGCCTGAAAAAGGTCGATGCCGACAGTTTGAAGAATATCTTGTCCGAGGCGCTTAACCCGGTTTTGCAGGGAGGGGCGATTTACGACGCCCAGACATTCAAAGATGTCAGGCTTTCCAGAGCCGCAGTTGGACTGCTGGCCCAGAACCCCGAGGGCGAGGAACTGGTAAAGCTGAACCGGGTGCTGCTGCAGTCGGCCTTTCCCCAGGATATCCGGGGCCGGTCGTTCTATTACCGGCTGGGGATATTTAAGGGAACGCTCTGGCGCTTTCTGCTGGCAGCGGTTATCTTCATCGCCACCTATAAGATCAACTACCGCAAACTACGGCCCCTGATCGGGCCTGCTTTCATAATTATACTGGTGATACTATACATCACTCCTTTCGCGGGCCGGGCAGTGCGGGGGGCCAAGAGCTGGTTTCTGGGGGTTCAGCCGGCCGAGTTTGCCAAACTTTTCCTAGTGCTGTTTTTGGCCGATTTCATGGCCCGGCGTGGAGAGCGGATGAAAAGCCTAAAGCAGGGATTTTTACCGGCTATAATTTGTATCGGTCTGGTTTGCCTAGCGGTGTTGATGCAACCCGATTTCGGCAGCGCTTTGGTGATCGCCATATTGGGATTATTAATGATCTATTTTGGAGGAGTGAACCAGCCGGCTTGGTTTTCGGTGTTGGGGCTGGGGCTGGTAGGTTTTGCGGGCCTGGCGGTAAAATATAGTCACGTCAAAAGCCGGCTGGCAGGATTTTGGTGGGCTTCCCAAAGTTCCGATGCACTAGATACTCTGTTCCAACTGTCCGGCCCCGATTTTCAAACGGCGGTGTCATCCCAATACCAAAGAATGCTGGGGCATATTCCCCCGTCCCCGGAAATGGGCGTATTCAAGAATGCGCTCAGCCAAACATACCAGTCGCTTCTGGGCATCGGGTCGGGGGGGCTGCTGGGAGTGGGGATGGGGCAGAGCCGGCAAAAACTGCTTTTTTTGCCGGAAGCCCACACCGATTTCATATATTCCATCATTGCCGAGGAGGGCGGATTGCTGGTGGCAGGGGCCATTCTGATACTGTTCTGGATCATTTTTTGGCGGGGGATAAAAATATCCCGGCAGATGCCGGAGGCCTTCGAATCTTACCTGATGCTGGGTCTGAGCTTGGTGATTTTCATCCAGGCCGCGGTCAACATCATGGTGGCAATAGGGCTTTTTCCCATCACCGGAATACCGCTGCCGTTCCTGAGTTTCGGGGGCTCGGCCCTGGTGGTCAACGGGGCGGCGGCCGGCCTGATGCTGAACCTGTCGCGCTACCGGGCCGACCGGCCCGGCGGGTCTTATGAATGGAGGAAGGATGAGACTTTTGATAGCCGGCGGCGGAACCGGCGGGCATCTTTATCCCGGGCTGGCGGTAGCCGCTGAGTTCGTCAAACTAGATCTCGGCAACAAGGCCGGTTTCATCGGCACCAGAAAAGGGATCGAGGCCAGAGTGCTGCCGGAAACAGGTTACTCCCTGGAATTCATCTCCATCGGCGGGTTCCTGGGAAAATCGTTCTGGCAAAAAATAACTTTCCTATTCTGGTTCTGCGTTTCGGTGGTGCAGTCGCTCTTTTATATGGTCAGAGAAAGGCCGGAAGTAGTTCTGGGAACCGGGGGATATGTCTCGGCTCCGCCGGCGCTGGCCGCCTGGCTGCTAAGGATCCCGGTATCCCTGCTGGCGCTGGACGTGATGCCCAGCCAAGCCGTAAGGTTTTTATCCCGGTTTGCCGATGAAATATACGGCGGCTTCCCCGAGTGCCCGCTGTATCTGAATAAGAAGACGAAAGTGTTCTTTACCGGGAATCCTATCCGCCAGGATATGGGGAATATTTCGAAAGAACAAGGGATCAAAGAATACGGCCTGGAAGCCGGTAAAAAGACCATACTTATTTTCGGGGGCAGCCAGGGAGCCCACAGCATCAACCTGACAGTATTAGACTCCCTGGATCACCTGAGCCGGTCAGGGCATTTGAATGACATTCAGATCATATTTCAAACCGGTCAACGGGATCACGGCCTGGTGACTAAGAAATGTCAAAACTCAAAAACATTGATCCAGGTGCTGGCCTACATAGACAAGATGCCCCAGGCCATGGCCGCCGCCGACCTGGTGATCAGCCGGGCCGGGGCCGGAGTCTCGGAAACACTGGCCTGCGGACTGCCTTCGATACTGATCCCCTTTCCCTACGCCGCCAGCAATCATCAGGAATACAACGCCCGCAGCCTGGAAAAAGCCGGAGCGGCGGAGATGATCCTGGACCGCGAACTGACCGGACAAATTTTAGCGCAAAAAATCACGAGGATCCTGTTCGACGAAAAAAAATACCGGACAATGGCTGAAGCCGCGAAAAATTTGGCCCGGCCGGGAGCAGCTAAGGAAATCGCCGAAAGAATATTCAAATCATCGTAATAAACCAATGTTCGGGAAAATCAAAAAAATCCATTTTGTGGGAATCGGCGGGATCGGGATGAGCGGCATCGCCGAGGTGCTTCTAAACCTGGGCTACCAGGTTTCCGGCTCGGACCTGAAGCTTTCCGAGGTCACCGAGCGCCTTCAGACAATAGGGGCCAGGATCGCCGAGGGGCATCGCCCGGAAAATCTGGGCCAGGTGGAGGTGGTGGTCATCTCTTCGGCGGTTCACGACGACAACTCCGAGGTCCGGGCGGCCCGGGACCGAAAGATCCCGGTGATCCGCCGGGCCGAGATGCTGGCCGAGCTGATGCGGATGAAATACGGCATCGGGGTGGCCGGCACCCACGGCAAGACCACCACCACCTCCATGATCGGGCAGGTGCTGACCAAGGCCGGGATGGACCCCACCCTGGTGATAGGCGGCAAGGTTAAGACCTTCGGCAGCAACGCCAAGCTGGGGGCCGGACAATACCTGGTGGCCGAGGCCGACGAGTTTGATCGTTCGTTCTTAAAACTTTCTCCCACCCTGGCGGTGATCACCACCATCGAGGCCGAGCATCTGGACTGTTACAAGGACCTGGACGGGATCAAGAACGCCTTCGTGGAATTCGCCAATAAGGTCCCGTTCTACGGGGCCATCGTGGCCTGCCTGGACGAAAAGGGTGTCCAAGCCATCCTGCCCCGGCTGGAGAAGCGCTGCATCACCTACGGCTTTTCGCCCCAGGCCGAGCTCAAGGCCAGGGACGTCAAATTCAAAGGAATGGAGACATCCTTCACCGCTTTCAACGGACGGGCGGAGTTCGGGCAGATCAAACTGAAACTGCCGGGGATGCACAATGTCAAGAACTCCCTGGCGGCAGTGGCGGTGGGTCTGGACCTGGAGATACCGTTCAGCGTCATCGCCCAGGCCCTGTACGAGTTCAGCGGGGTCTACCGGCGGTTCGAGATCAAGGGACAGAAGAATGATATCCTGGTCATAGACGACTACGGGCACCATCCCACCGAGATCGAGGCCACCCTCAAGGCCGCCAAGGACGCCTTCGGCCGCCGGGTGATCGCGGTCTTTCAGCCCCATCTCTACAGCCGCACCCGCGATTTTTACAAGGAATTCGGTTCGGCCTTTTACCAGGCAGATCTCTTGATAGTCACCGGGATCTATCCGGCCCGGGAGCAGCCGATCGAGGGGGTCAGCGGTAAATTAGTGGCCGACGCCGCCAGGGAGCTGGGCCACCACCATGTTCAGTACGTAGAACAAAGCTCACAATTGATCGCCGAGCTAAAAAGACTGGCCCGGCCCGGCGACATAATTATAACTCTGGGAGCCGGCGACATCTACCAGGCCGGGGAGGAATTTTTAAATGGTTAAAGAATCAAAGATACTCGATCTCCCCCAGGGCCTGGCCGGAGAATACCTTTTCAACGAGCCGCTTAAGGGGCACACCTCGTTCCGGATCGGCGGGCCGGCCGAATTGGTGGCGGTTCCCGGGAACGAGGAAGCCCTGTCCCAACTGCTGGCCAGGATCAGGAGGAACAAGCTTGATTATTACGTGCTGGGTAACGGTTCCAACCTGCTGGCCGGCGACAAGGGATATAAAGGGGTGGTTATCAAGATCGCCAAGGACTTCAGGAAACTGTCCCGTGAAGGAAACCGGCTGAAGGTGGAGAGCGGATATCCCCTGCCGGCCCTGGTCGACTACTGCGCTAAAGCAGGGCTGGCCGGCCTGGAGTGGGCGGTGGGGGTCCCGGGTTCCCTGGGCGGGGCCCTGGTGATGAACGCCGGGGCCTATGGGGGACAGATGGCCGATGTGGTAAAAAAGGTCTGGGGACTGACTGCGGAAGGCAAGAAGAAGGTGCTGTCCCCGAAACAGATAAAATTCTCGTACCGCCAGGCCCATTATCCCAAGGGATTCGTGATCACCGGGGCCGGACTGGAGCTGAAGCCGGGGTCACGGCGGAAAATCGAAAAAGCCATGTCGCTGTATCTTTCCAAGCGCAAGCGCAACCAACCGCTCAGCCTGCCATCGGCCGGGTGCATCTTCAAGAACCCGGAAGGCGATTCGGCCAAGAGGCTGATCGCGGTGGCCGGTATGAAAGGCAAAAAACTGGGCGGGGCGGCGGTCTCGGTCAAGCACGCCAATTTCATCGTCAACCAGGGAGGGGCCACGGCGGCCGAAGTTCTGGCCCTGATAAAAAAGATTCAAAGCCAGACCCACCAAAGATTGGGCATTAGGCTGGTTCCCGAGGTCAAGATTCTGGGGAAATAACGAATGGGCTTTTGACAGGATTTACAGGATTTTTTACTTTACTCGGAAGTTAACCCGGTGAAACCATGGTAATTCGCTTACGCTACCTGCTTGACATCTTTAAGCGCCATAGCTTCAGTGAAGGAGCTCTTGTTTATTCCCGAAAAGATTGAATGATCAAATGAAGTATCATTTTGACAGAGGGCAGGCCGGAAGGGTCAGAAGACGGGAGGGACGTAAAAAACGTGTCCGGCTTTTTGCGGTACTGCTGATTTTGACCACTTTTGGTTTTGGCTTGAGTGCCGGATGGACCTGGGTCTTAAAAAAGGGAGCCTTGAAGATCACAGCCATAGAAGTTTACGGACAGCGTCTGGTTCCCATCCAGGGAATAACCGGAGCGGCCGCAGCTTATCTGGGACGGCCTTTTTGGAGGGTAGATGAAAAAGAGATCACTAAAAGACTGACCCAAAAATATCCGGCTTTCAAAAAAGTCTCGGTGACAGCCTGGCCCTGGGGAACTCTCCGGCTGAAAGTGGAAGAGCGCCAGGCCGTAGCAGTGCTGGAATCAGACACCCTGATGGCCATGGACGAAGAAGGCGTGGTATTTCCCGACAGTTTCTCAGGCCACCTGCCCCGCCTGAGGATTTTGGGCACCACCCAGCCGGGCCGGCGCCGGGCCATCAATCTTATAACTGCCGCTGCCAACCTGGGCCGGGAAGCCTTAGTGGATCCAAGCGATGAAGAAAACATTAAACTGCGCCTGTCGGACAGGACGTTGGTTCATTTCGGCAACGGAAATTTCAAGGATAAATATTCCCGGCTGGAGGAGGTCATCAAGATCCAGAATAACAACGGCCTTAAAGCAGCGGAGATAGATTTGAGGTTTAAAGACCAGGCGGTAATATCAGGCCAGGTGGCCCAAAATCAGGCGGGACAGCCGTAAGAGAAATGGCAAAATGGGAAAAAGGGAAGTCTGGTATCAAAGTGCTGAACAAACAACGGAGTTATTAAGCATTCAGAAATTCTGTTTCAGTGGTAAAAAGGCAATCAAAATTTACCCAGGGCGATCTGGAGAATGAATATAAAGGAGATCCAAAAATAATATGGCGAACACCATAGTGGGATTGGACCTGGGGACCACTAAAATTGCCTGCATCATTGCCGAGGTGGACCGGGACGAATTGAAGATAGTGGGGGTGGGAACCTGCAACTCCACCGAAGGCCTGCGCCGGGGGGTGGTGGTCAATCTGGAAAAGACGGCCAAGGCCATCGAAAAGGCGGTTTCCGGCGCCGAGCAGATGGCCGGGATCAAGGTGGATTCGGTTTACGCCGGCATTGCCGGGGACCACATCCGCTCCATCAACTCCCGGGGAGTGATCGCAGTGGCCCGGGGCAGCCAGGAGATAACCCAGTCCGACGTGGACCGGGTGATCGACGCGGCCCAGGCAGTCTATATCCCCATGGACCGGGAGATGCTGCACGTCATTCCCCAGGGCTTCATAGTGGACACCCAGCGGGGCATCAAGGATCCCATCGGGATGTCCGGGGTGCGGCTGGAGGCGGAAGTCCACATCGTCACCGGGGCGGTGACCTCGGCCGAGAACGTTTACAAAAGCGTCAAGCGGGCCGGCCTCAAGGTCAACGATCTGGTGCTGCAGCCCCTGGCTTCCAGCTACGCGGTGCTGACCCCCGATGAAAAGGCCCTGGGGGTGGCCCTGCTGGACATCGGCGGCGGAACCACCGACATCGCGCTGTTTTACGAGGACGCCATCTGCCACACCGCGGTGATCGGGCTGGGCGGGCACAACCTGACCAACGACATCGCCATCGGCTTAAAAACCCCTTACGACCAGGCCGAACAGATCAAGCAAAAATACGGCTGCGCCACTATCGGCGAGGTCAAGGAAGACGAGATGATAGCGGTCTCCGGGGTGGCCGGGCGCGAGGAGCGGACCATCTCCCGCCAGGTGCTGGCCCAGATCATCGAGCCCCGGATGGAGGAGATCTTCAGCCTGGCCCACCGCGAAATCAAGCGGGCCGAGGCCGGCGAGACCATCGGGGCCGGCATCGTGCTGACCGGAGGCACCGCCAAGCTGGCCGGGGCCGCGGTACTGGCCGAACAGGTGTTCAACCAGCCGGTGAGGGTGGGCGAGCCCAAGGGGCTGGGCGGGATCACCGATCTGGTGCGAGATCCCAAATACGCCACGGCGGTGGGACTGGTGCTTTACGGCTACGAGAAGCGCTTCAAAAAGGACGGGCCGGGCATTGACGAGTCCCACCTGTTCGAGGCCATATTGGGCAAGATGAAGAGCTGGTTCTCAGACCTGTTCAACGGGTAAGATAAGATTCCGGTTCAAAGAATTGATTTTATAAGGAAGCCAGGAAAGCAGGAATTAATCATGGTTCCCACTGTTTTCGAATATTCACGGCTTCAGGGATTCCTAATAATAAGCACTAAGAAGCAAACAAATATACGGGAGAAAATACCATGAGCGAAGAAAAAAAGTTTTTAGACCGGCAAATAGCGCTGGCTTTGGCCGAGCCGGCCCGAGAAATAACAAACAATGAAGAAAAATCAAAAAAGGGAGGACGGGTCATGTTGGAATTCGAAGAAGAAGTCAGTACCGGCGAATGCTTCATCAAGGTGGTGGGGGTGGGCGGGGCCGGCGGCAACGCCATCAACCGGATGGCCGAGGCCGGGCTTAAGGGGGTGGATTTCGTGGCGGTCAACACCGACATGCAGGTACTGAACAAATCCCTGGCCCAACAGACCGTGCAGATCGGCACCAAGCTGACCAGGGGCCTGGGCTCGGGCGGGAACCCCGAGATCGGGCGTCGGGCCTTTGAAGAGGACAAGGAGAGGATCTCCGAGGTGCTGAAGGGCACCGATATGCTGTTCGTGGCCGCCGGGATGGGCGGGGGCACCGGCACCGGAGCCGCTCCCCTGGTGGCCCAGCTGGCCCGGGAGATGCAGGTCCTGACGGTGGGCGTGGTCACCAAGCCGTTTGAGTGGGAAGGCCGCCAGCGCCTGCTGCAGGCCGAGGAAGGGATCCGGGAGCTCAAGGAAAACGTGGACACCCTGATCGTCATCCCCAATCAGAGAGTGCTGGCGGTGGTGGGCAAACAGGCCAAGCTGACCGAGTCCTTCAAGCTCATCGACGACGTCCTGCTCAAGGCGGTCCGGGGCATCTCCGACCTGGTCACGGTGCCGGGAGTAGTCAACGTGGACTTTGCCGACGTCCGGGCGGTGATGCTGGAGCGGGGCGACGCCTTGATGGGAGTGGGCGTGGCCCAGGGCGAGAACCGGGCCATTGTGGCCGCCCAGGAAGCCATCCACAACACGCTGTTGGAGGGAATTTCTATCAGGGGAGCCAAGGCGGTGCTGCTTAACATCTCGGCCGGCGACGACCTGACCATGTGCGAAATTGACGAGGCGGCCAAGGAGATCCGCCAGGAAGCCGGCGAGAGCGCCAACCTGATCTTCGGCACTGTGATAGACGAAACTTCCAACGGCAGCATCACCATCACCGTGATAGCCACCGGGCTGGGCAACCCCGCCAGCAAGTTGGAGAAGGAAATCCCGGACGCCAACCGGATTGACTTCAACCAGATCTTCCGCAAGGACAACGCTGCCAAATCCAGCTTCCAGCGCAAGGAACAAACCCAGACCGTGGTAAACAAGGGGAGGGTTGACGTGGTAAAACAGGACGACCTGGAGATCCCAACCTATATGCGGAGATTGATGGACTGATCCTTAGTTATTAGGGGATAGGGATTAGTTATTAGGGGTTAGTTAGTTGTTAGGGGACACAGGGACTAAAGAACATAGATCAGGTTTCAGCTTATAGCAAATAGCTCATAGCTACGATGTCCTGAAACGGCCAATTTTAGGGGGATCTTCAAGGTTTGTTGTTGGCAGTAGATCCTGTATTTACTGCCGGGTTTTTCCGTTTTGATTTTCATTCATTACAGAAAAGCTTCATTCCAAAATATGGGATGGGGCTTTTTTGTTCTATTTACTTCGCCCGCCAAAAGGCCCGGGCGGATTTTTAGTGCCAAGTATTTTGCTTACTAACCTTAATTTGCTTGACCCGGGGCTTTTATATTTTGTATAATAAATGAAGACCACTGCGAAGCTAACCACTGAATCACGCCACCGCATGTGGCGGGGTGCCGATAAGGCGGCAGAAGTTTTGGAAATACGGAATACCATTTCAATATTCATTCTCAACTGATTTCTTTCCAGAAATTCAGTGTTTCCGTGGTAAAGGGCGCTTTTCCAGAAGTCTCAAATGGTTGTATTGGACCCATCTCCCCGGCATTTTTAAAACAAAGACCAATGCTTGTATGAAAAAAACAACCCTCTGCATTTTGGCGCTGATGATCTCCTCATCCTGCTTTGCCGCCTTTGAGGAGACCGACACCGATGCCCGCAACCTGGGCATGGGCGGAGCCGGCGTGGCCCTGGGGGATTACCTTTCGGCCGGGATGGAGAACCCGGCCCTGCCGTGTTTTGCCCCGGTCCAGACCGCCAGCAGCGGAACCGCCATACCCTTTGGGATGATCGACCTGACGGCTGCTTCGGCCCAGGCCGGTTATCAAAAAAACAAGCTGGGACTGGCCGCCGGCTTTGGCACCATGGGCAGCACCCTGTACCGGGAGAATGTCCTTAAAACCGCAGTGTCCTTCAGGCCTTTTAAGCAGGCCGGCTTCGGGCTGGGGCTTTCGGGCTATAATCTGTCCATTCAGTGCTATAGCTCGGCCAACGCTCTGGGACTGGATCTGGGCGTCATCGGAACTCCCCTGGAAAATCTCACCCTCGGCGCGGCGGCCAAGAACATCAACCGGCCCCGGATCGGCAGCTCCGGCCAGGAAATAGCCCAATGGTTGGACTGGGGCGTCTCTTACATCCTTTTGAACCAGCTGACCTACGCTTTTCAGGTGCAGAGCCAGCGCGGTTATAATTCCCAATTACGGTTCGGCCAGGAATATAGATATAGCAAGCATCTGGCGTTAAGGGCTGGATTTTCCAGTCAGCCGTCATCCTTCAGCTTTGGGCTGGGTCTGTTCATGAAAAAAATAAGACTGGATTACGCCGTAAAGACCCACAGTACGCTGGGCCTGGGGCATTGTTTGACCGTCTGCTATGTCCTAAAACAAACCGCCTGGCCGGAAGAGATCAGCCGGGCAGCTTCCGATTCCGCTCCCAAAATAATAGTTCTAAGACTGGACATCAATACTGCCCCGGCCAAAGAACTGGAAATATTGCCGGGGATCGGCTCCAGAACCGCAGAACAGATCGCAGCCTGGCGGGATAGTGCCGGGGCTTTCGTCCATCTGGACGACTTAGCGAACATCAAGGGCATCTCCCGCCGCACTCTGGAAAATATCGAGCCTTTCGTCAACCTGAAGTTCAAGCCCTATCAACCGGCGGCCAAGGTCAACCTGAATACTGCGGATCAAAAAACCCTGGAAGCCCTGCCTGGGATCGGCCCCAGCACAGCCTCGGACATCATCGAATACCGTACTGCCCACGGGCTCTTCAAACAGGTGGAGGACATCATGAACATCAAGGGCATCGGCCGGAAGACGTTTGAGAAGATCAAGGAGCTGATCACGGCGGAATAACTGAGCAAGTTAATATTTTAAATGCAAATGCAAAGTGAAAATTGCAAACTGCAAACTGCAAACTGCAAACGGTAAACTGTAAACTGTAAATATGCCCAAGCGCCTCCTGCTGATATTATTGCTGTTATTGCCTTCCGCCATCCTCTTGTCCCAGGAAATTCCGGAAACCGAGGATGAGGCTTTGATCCAGGAATACGCCGATGAGCTGTCGTATCTCAGCGCCCATCCGGTCAATCTGAATCATTCCGGATTGGATCAGCTGCTGCTGCTGCCGGGGATCACCGCCTATCAGGCTTTGAGGATCAGCGATTATTTGCGACAAAATCCAAACCTCCGCCGGCCGGAAATGCTGGTGCGGGATTCGGTGATAGACCAAAATGCTTTTGAAGCAATACTGCCTTACACCTGTGTTGACGGAACAATTGTGGCAAAAAAGCCGCTGGTAAAAGCGTCTCTTAAAGGCAAAAGGGCCTGGCCCTTGTCTGAAGAAATGGAATCGGGCGATTATGTCAACTCTCCCTGGAACTATCGGGAAAAGTTTACGGCAAATATTTTCCCGGATCACGAAGTGTTTGTCCAAGCTCAAAAAGATGCCGGAGAGGGGAGTTTCAAGGATTTTTACTCGGCCAGCCTTTATTATCACGTTCCCGAAGGACGGTATTCCTGGCTGGCGGGAGATTTCAGTTCCCGGATAGGCCAGGGGCTGATTCTGGGCGGTGGCGGGCGGGCCATAGTTTCTGCCGGATGGACTCAAGCTAATCTTAAACCAGCGCAACTCATCAAGCCTTATCACAGCGGCAGCGAATCGGCCTTCTTAAGGGGTCTGGCCGGTCAGGTTGAATTGCCGTATGATCTCACTTTTTTGACGCTCGTCTCCTATAAAAGAATAGATGCCAAACTTGACTCCGTTGGACAAATCGCCAACGTTTACACCGATGGCTATCACCGCGATTCTTCGGAATATTCCCACAAGAACAAAGCTTTCGAAAGAATAGCGGCCGCCCGGCTGGGCTGGAAACAAAGCCGCTCCATAGAGACTGGAATTACGGCCTGCCATGCTTCATATTTCCCCGGATTGAACGACAGCCTATACTATCGCGGCTTGGCCGGGTTAGATGCCAGAGTGATGTTTTCCGGATTATGGCTGGCGGCGGAAATGACCGGTTCCGGCGCGGGGCAGACCGCCGCCAACGCCGCCTTGGGCTTCCGCAGCGGCCCGGCCGAATCATATATCGCTTATTACCGCTATGGCCAGGGTTACAAAGCGCCGAGGTTCGGGGCCATGGAATATTACGGGGGCCGGGACGAGCAGGGGGCCGTGATAAGCTCCACCGCCAAAATGCCGTTCAAGACCAAGATCAGCGGCCTGGGTTATCTTTTCCATCCGTTATCGGCCGGAGGGCAGATAGCAAAAGGGCAGGGCGGTTACCTGTTGGAATTTGCCGCCGAAAATGATATAATAAAAAACCTGAGGCTTTCCTGGCGCTGGCGGCAAAAGGGGAAATACGAGATCAACCCCGCCGAAGGCCAAAACGATTTTGAAGCCCTGGCGGTGAAGACCTCCTACAAACTTTCGCTGGCCTGGGACCTCAGCCGCCGCCATACCTTTTACGGACATTACCAGCGGGCGGGTTACCGGATATCAGCCTTGCAGGCCAGGGAACGGGGAGAGTGTCTTGATCTGGGTTTGAAATACAAAACCGGACGCAATATCTCCATATTGGGCCAAAGCGTTCTGTTCAACATCCAAGGCTACTATGCCCGGCTGTATGCCTCCGAGCCGGAACTCCTGAACGACGCCTCGTTTCACGCCCTGTGGGGGCAAGGCCGCCGTGATGTGCTGGTCCTAATATATAGTTTTAAGGGCTGGGCCAAGCTGGATCTGAAAGTGGCCCGGGAGATCAGGGACTTTGATAAGGAAACTGCCCGGAAGACTGAGGTGGAATTGCAGCTGGAAATTGCTTTGCCGTGAATTGGTTTTGCCACCAAGACACTAACTAAGAGTTTATCCTTAAATAACAATTTGGGCATAAACGGCTGCAAAACCGCATTTTGTGACCATTTGAGCTTTTTGTGGCAAAAAATATCCAGAGCACCAGCCGGCGGACGGATCCCATTTCCACCCGCAGCAACTAAACGTAAATTATAAAAAATGAAACAGGACCCAAAATACCTGAACCGGCCCAGGCGCCAAAGCATGCTTCCCTTCTGTCCCCCGGACATCGGACAGGAGGAGATCGACGAGGTGGTGGACTCCCTGCGCTCCGGCTGGATCACCACCGGGCCCAAGACCGCCAGGTTCGAGCAAAATCTGGCCGCCTACGTGGGGGCCAAACAGACCGTAGCCCTGAACTCGGCCACTGCCGGGCTGTTCCTGTGCCTGAAAACTTTGGGAATAGGCCCGGGGGACGAGGTAATCACCACCCCCTATACTTTTGCCGCCACGGTCAACGTCATTCTGCATGCCGGGGCCAAGCCGGCGCTGGTTGACGTCAGAAAAGAGGATTTCAACATTGATCCGGCCCTGATAGCAAAAGCCGTCACTCCCAAAACCAAGGCCATCATCCCGGTGCACTACGCCGGCCGGAGCTGCGACATGGACCGCATCGCCGCTTTGGCTGAAAAGCACGGGCTGACGGTGATCGAGGACGCGGCCCACGCCATCGGCACCGAGTATAAGGGCAAGAAGACCGGCAGCATCAGCCGGTTCACGGTCTTCAGCTTTCACGCAGTCAAGAACGTGACCACCGGCGAAGGCGGGGCCATCACCACCGACGACAGTGAGATGGCGGAGAAACTTAGGGTCATGTCGCTCCATGGCATGAACAAGGATGCCTGGAAACGCTATGCCCCCGGGGCCAAGCGCCAGTACGACATCGTCCAGCCCGGATACAAGTACAATATGATGGACCTGCAGGCGGCTTTGGGGATCCACCAGCTGCGCAAGCTGGAGCGGACCATCGAAAAGAGGAAGGCCATGGCCGACCGGTACCGGGCCGGCTTCGCCGGCATTAAAGAGCTGACCCTGCCGAACGATGATCCCAACGGCCGGAACTGCTGGCACCTCTATCCGGTATTGCTGGACCTGGAAAGGCTGGGCATCGACCGGAACAAAGTGATAGAGCTCCTGCAGCAGGAGAACATCAGCTCCAACATCCACTACACCCCGGTGCACCTGTTCAGCTATGCCAAAGAGTATTTGGGCTACAAGCAGGGGGACTTCCCCAACGCCGAATGGCTGGGGGAGAGACAGCTGACCCTGCCGTTCTACAACCGGCTGAGCACGGATGACATAGATGACGTGATAGCGGGCCTAAGAAAAGTAATCGTGGGCAATCGGAAGTAGACAGGACGGGGATTTTCTCACCACAAAGACACATCAAGGCACCCAATGAATACCAAATGGGACACGGATTTTAACCGATAAATGCGGATTTATTCTTACATAAAGTGCCTGCCCACTAAAAGACACTAAAAAATATTTGTAAAATAATATTTCGAGTAGTTTCGTATATTTCATGTCGGCGCGCAAGCGTGGGGAAAGGGTACCCGGAAACCTGCCCGCTAGAAACACTAATGAATGCAAAAAATAATAATGGTAAATTTCGGGTGTTGTTTAGTGGGAAATAAATCTTAAAATAGATGCGCTATAAAAAGATCATCTTGGTGGCCGGGACCAGGCCCAATTTCGTTAAAGCCGCGCCGCTGCTGAAGGCCTTTAAGACCCTGCCCTCTGCTAATCGGCCCAGGGTCTTACTGGTGCACACCGGACAGCATTACGATTACCTGCTGTCCAAAATCTTCTTTGAGGACCTGAAGCTTCCCATGCCCGGCATCTTCCTGGGGGTCAGGGCCAGGACCCCGGCCGGGCAGGCCGACGAGATCATGGACAGGTTCCCAAAGGTGCTGGCCCAGGAAAGGCCGGACCTGGTGATGGTGGTGGGCGACGTCACCGGCACCCTGGCCTGCGCCCTGGCCGCCAAGCTATCAGGCATACCGGTGGCCCACGTGGAGGCCGGCCTGCGCAGTTACGACAACACCATGCCCGAGGAGCTTAACCGGGTGCTGACCGATCACATCTCGAACCTTTTGTTCACCAGCTGCCCCGAGGCCGAGGGGAATCTGATAAAAGAGGGGATCGCCAGAAACAAAATATACTTCGCTGGCAACGTGATGATAGACACGCTGAAAAATCAAAAATCAAAAATCAAACATCAAAAAATATTGTTCAAGCTGGGGCTGAAAGAAGCCGGCAGGATAAGGCCCTATGTGCTGCTGACCCTGCACCGGCCGGGCAACGTAGACGATCCGAAGGTCCTGACCCCGATACTGAAGGCTTTTGGGAAGATAGCCAAAGAAGTAACGGTAATATTTCCGGCGCACCCCAGGACGGTGAAACGGTTGGATACGAATGCAAAATTTAGATTGCAAATTGCAAATTGCAAATTGCAGAAAACAGGAAACGGCAAACAGGGAACGGTGAACGGGAATTCCGGCCTTCGCATAGTTCCCCCGCTGGGGTACCTTGATTTCATAAGCCTGCAGAGCCGGGCCCTGGCCGTGTTCACCGATTCCGGCGGGGTGCAGGAGGAGACCAGCTTTTTGGGCGTACCCTGCTTTACGGTGCGAGAGAATACCGAGCGTCCGGTAACGGTGAGGCTGGGGACCAATCAGATAATAGGCACGAAGCCGGGGGCGATACTTAAGGCTTGGAACAAAATTAAAAGGCAGAAGGCAGAGTTAAAAAATGGGGAAATGGGAAGGCAGAAGGCAGAAGGCAGCCCTTCGACGCCGCTCAGGGTAAAAAAACGGAAAACGGAAAACGGAAAACGGAAAACGGGCATTCCCAGATGGGACGGGAAGGCGGCGAAGCGGATAGTCAACACAATTATCAATGAACAATGAACAATTGGCAACGAACAACGAACGAAAGGCAAAGAGCAATGAACAATGAGCAATGAACAATAAACAGTAAACGGTAAACGGCAATAGTAAACGCCAAACTTTAAACTGTTTAAAGAGAGGAACGGGAGATGAAAAAAATATCATTGGCCATGTTGGTGCTGGCGGGGTTAAGCCTGCTGGTGGGGATCGTTTCCAAGGTTGGGATACTGCCCAATGAGTTCCTGGATATCCGGCACCATACGTACATTGACCTGGCCCAGTTGTTTTTGATTGCGGCCATCGCGCTGAAGTATTGCTGCAAAAAGTGCGAGAAGAAGGGGGAATAACGGGAGGCTGATAAACGCTGATTTACGCGGATACTATTTTCACGCAAAGACACCCTTCTATTCATCAGGGTAAACTCTGCATAGAGATCAAGAAATCGGCTTGCCTGGTATTACCCTATGAAATATAAGTAAAATCTGCGGTAATTTGTGGTAATCAGCGGACAGCAAGGGTTAAATTTTAGAAACACAAAACCAATAAAGGGGCCATATGGATGCCGAGCAAAACATAAGGGTCATTGCCGGGAAGATCGCCGACTTGTTCCAGCCGGAGCGGATCATACTATTTGGTTCCTATGCCTATGGCAGCCCGGACCAGGACAGCGATATCGATTTAATGGTGGTTATGGAGACCGACGCCCCGCCCCATAAACGGGCTATTCCCATCAGGCGGGCGCTTAAAGGCATGGGACAGGCCAAGGATATCATAGTGAAAACGCCCGAAGAGTTCGAACGTTTTAAGGACATTGTAGGCACTATAGTTTATCCGGCGGCCCATCAGGGGAGGGTGCTGTATGAACGACGATAAGAACAATGTGGCCCGGGCCTGGTTCTTAAAGGCGGAAAACGACCTGAAAGCCGCCCGGCAGATCATGCTGATGGCGGCGCCGCCCACCGACACCATATGTTTTCACGCTCAGCAATGCGCCGAGAAGTATTTAAAAGGCCTGCTGACCTATCACCAAGTCGCCGCCCCCAAGACGCACTCGCTGGAAGAACTGGCCCAGCTTTGCGAGCAGGCTGTTCCGGACATTACCTCCGCGCTGACGGAGGTTGAAACATTGACCAGCTACGGGGTCCAGGTGCGCTACCCCGACGATCTGTACTACGACATCCCGATGGCGGACGCCGTGGAAGCCCTGGCCATAGCGGAGAAGGTAAAACAGGCGGTGCTGGGTCTGGTGCAAGAAGGACTAGCAGAACACGGCATTGGACGCTGATTACCGCAGATAAGCACTGATTTTATCCACACGAAGCCGCACCAAGGGCATAAAGCTAACATACTAAAACGCGGCTCTAATATTGCTTAACCTGCCTGTCGTTTCTTTGAAAAAAGGGAACCTAGGCTTGTTACTGCTATTGTGTTGGGGTTATAAAAGGCTACCAACCATATTGTAATGGCGTGACAATTTCATAACAATCGGTTAAATGAAAATATCCGTAATATTTGGAACCCGACCGGAAGCTATAAAACTTGCGCCGGTTATAATGGCACTGATAAAAAAGTTCCGGGTCGAGGTTGATGTTTGCGTCACCGCCCAGCACCGCAAAATGCTGGATGAAACGCTGGCGGTTTTCGGGATCACGCCCGACACAGACCTGGATTTAATGCGGCCCGGACAGACCCTGGCCCAGCTTACCATCCGGGCGGTTTTGGCTTTGGACGGGTATCTCGGCAAATATAAGCCGGACGCCATTCTGGTCCAGGGCGACACCACTACGGTGCTGTGCGGGGCATTGACGGCCTTCTACCATAAAATAAAGATCGGCCATGTGGAAGCCGGTTTAAGGACCTACCAGAAATATGCGCCATTCCCGGAAGAAGCGAACCGGGTGCTTACCAGCCACCTGGCCGATTGGCATTTTGCCCCCACCGAAACCGCCCGGCAAAGTTTGCTGAAAGAGGGCATCGCAGACAGTAAGATATTCGTAACCGGGAATACGGTCATTGATGCGCTGTACATGGTCCGCGAGAAGGCTAAAACAAAAGAGTTTGATGAGTTCCCGGAACTGAAATCGTTGCATTCGACATTCGACATTGGACATTCGACAATGGTGTTGATAACAGGTCATAGAAGGGAAAGCTTTGGCGGGGGTTTTGAGCAGATCTGCGGGGGGATAAAAAAGATTGCCCAGAAATTTCCCGAGATCCAGGTGGTCTATCCGGTGCATTTGAACCCCAACGTGCAACAGCCTGTAAAAAAGATATTAGGCGGGCTTAAGAATGTACCCTGAAAAAAGCGTTAATTGTATCTTCCTGAAACAACAATCCGCGCAAACATTGAGTTTCAGGAGGATAGTCCTATAAATAATTTTGCAAACCAGTTGAATTATCGTGATCGAATGCTATCGATTCTTTTAATAATACCGT
>JACQXR010000062.1 GCA_016208585.1 candidate division TA06 bacterium
CGCTTCGTTGGTCAGCTGCACCGGGTTCAGCCAGGTTTTCCCGCTGTCAACGGAGGCCACCCCGAAGATCTCGTCATTGTTGGTAGTCTTGCCATAGTCGTTATAGATGGCGTAGATGTTGCCGGCCGCATCGGAACTCAAAGTCGGAAAGTTGACGCCGCCGCCGTTCAAGTCGCCAGGGGTAACGCCGGCCAGGTTGCTGGGGATGCCGGAGATACGCTTGACGGTCCAGGCGCTGAAGTCGCCGGCCGTGGTCGGGAAGTAGACGAACAAGCCCTGGCCGTTCCAGGTGCCGTCCTGCCAGGTGAACAAAAAATACGGCCGGTCGCCGATCCAGGCGCCGTCGTACATGTACCACCAGCCGCCCCACCAGTACTGCGGGTAGGGGGTAAACATCTGCATGGCGCCCCAAGTCACGCCGCCGTCCACCGAGATCTTATAGGCCGGGAAGAAGCCGGCGTATCCGCTGTGGGCGTTAGACAGCAGGGTATCGCCGACGAGGTCCATGAAGGCCACCACGGTGTCGCCGCTGCCCGAGATCAGCCAGTCGGCTTCGTCCAGGTCCCAGCCCTGCCCGGAGATCTCGTTGTAGCAAAACTTGTTCCAGCCATAGGGCAGGGGCTCCCGGTCAAAGGGGGGCACCCAGCTGGCGCCCAGGTTGTTGGAAAGCACCATGTGGATGGAAAAGTCGCTACCCGGAAATGCACCGTGGCTAAAGGCCGACATCATCAGCTTGGTGCCCTTAACGCCGATGGAGGGAATATACCAGGCCGCCGAGTCCCGGGCCAGGGTGTCGTAGCTGGTCCACAGTCCGCCCCCGATCCCGCCGTCGTCCCTGGACCACTGGATTGCGTGGATGGCCCGGTCCTGCCAGACGATATAGGGCAAACCGGCGTTGTCCAAGGCCAGCCCGTTGTAAATCCTGGCGTTCATATTGGAGGCGATGGTCTGGGTTCCCCAGTTAGCGCCGCCGTCGTTGGAATAGCCGAACACCAGGTTGCAGGGGCTTCCGGCCACGCCGAACGCCATGGCAATGTTGGTCCCAGTGGGATCAACTATTATGCTTTTGCCGGTCATGGCTGCAGTACTGCGCCAGGCATCAGCGTAGCCGGTAGGACTGACCACTACCCCAACGCCGGGCAGCTTGGCATGGAAGGCTTTGACCATTGGGGCGTCGCCGTCCTTGGTCACTAAGTTGGTTCTGGGATCCATTTTTTTGGCGTCGGCCACCATGGCCAGAGCCATTGCCAGAGCCAGGCACAAAATCAAACCTTTTTTCATGGGTTGGACTCCTTTTTTATGTTTAGATTTACTGTATCCCCAGATTTTCACAGATTTTTTTAGGCATCTATAAATGGGAGCAAATCTTCATTTGACATTATTCTCCCCCAATCATGATATCTGCGCCATCTGCGGATGGTTTATGGTAATACTGACCGGCGGGCTTTCCGGCCGGTTTTTCCCGTGGTTGTCGCCTTGCTTAAAGCAAGATTCTTCGCCGTCACCTCCTTTCGTATTTTTTCATAATCAATCTTTCTGCTATTCTAAAAGATTATCACTTTTCGGCAAGTTTGTCAATAGCTTACGTAAAATATTTTAAAATATTTTTTGCGGGAACAGGAATCCGGGGAACCTGCCCGCTAAAGCTTGTCCTGAGCAAACCTGTGGTGAGTGACTTGTACTGAGCTTGCCGAAGTAAGCCGAACCAGTCGAAGGAACACGAAAAAACCACCAAATATTTTGTGCCCCTTCGACGCAACCCAGATGATGTTTTTTGTGGGCAAAGTAATTAAAGTTAAAGCTGCGTCCTGAATGGTGCCTCGGCTATTTACCGGCTGGTCCAGCGGGTGTACACCAGCCCGGCGATGATGGAGATGAATCCGGCCAAAAATATTCCCGCCGCCTCCAGGCTCCGGCTCTGGCAGATCTGCATCAACTGGTCGGTGCGGGAGGGGTCCAGCCGGGGATAGATGGCCAGCGGCAGAAAATGGAACAGTGCCCCCAGCCCCAGAAAGATGGCGCCCGCCAAGGGCAGCGCCCAGATAACCGAGGGGCGGCGGATGATGGCCAACAGCCGTTTTAATATCCGGGAATAGTATAAAAACGAAACGCCGAACAGGGCCACGGCTACGGCAAAAAGCAGTTCGGCTGGGATGGAGACTTCCATGAGACGACCTCCTTGGCTTGTGGTTTTAAAAGGAACGTGATTTTTTAAAAGGCCTAACTTGGACCACCGCATCATGTGGGGCAGGCAAGCCGGGACCAAATTCGAAATCCGAAGCACGAATCTCGAAACAAAATCAAATGTTCAAAAAACAATGATAAAAATCGGTTTGCCCGCGATCTGATGTGGTTTTCTGGCTTTCCGGCCATTCGGTCATTCGAATTTGTTTCGGATTTCGTGCTTCGAATTAATAATTCGGAAGAAACTACTTGACCGCGGCGGCCGGTTTGGAAGCGGAAACGGCGCCTGGGGCCGGGGCCGGCTTTTTGACCGGGGTGACCACGCGCTTGAATTTTAGGGCGCCCAGAAAGGATAATACTCCGGACAGCAGAAAGAAGGCGTAGGCTATCCAGGACTGAAGGACGTTAAGCTTGACCTGGCTGGCAAAGGCGATGATCTGGATTACCGCATAGACCAGCACTCCGGAAGGCGCGAAGATCATGTACTGCCAGTCGGTCTTCTTGCGCAGCACGATCTCGTACTTCCGGGCGATCAGCCCGAACAGCACGCAGGCCACCCACAGCAGGACGCTTCCCAGGATGGTGACCAGGTTGGTGACCGTCACATACCACAGGTACTCGCCGGGATAAAGCAGTTGTTTGAACATTTGACTCTCCTTCAAATCAGAGTTTTAAAAGCAGAAGGCAAAATAATTGGTCAGATGCTTGGCCTGCTCCGTTTTGCCTTTGCGTTTTTGATCATGGTAACAAAAATGGCCGTCAGTTCACTTGTTTCATCCCATGCAGACTGCGCTTCCGGAGCGCTAATCGTGCCGCTTTCTGAAATTAACTCCAGCCAATACCCGGTCTCATCAAGCTCCTGAAGCGATATGTTCGCTTTTGAGCAGAATTCCCGGGTTGACCTGGCCCGCGTCGCTTCCCGGTAATTGGCGCCCACCGATGTGCCAGACCGCAGCATCTGCTTTCCCAAAATTTTGCCGATGTCACTTTTAGGCAATTTACAATAGAGGTTGATAATTTGTAATGCGTATCGTTTTGTCCGTAATTTCAGATCGACCATGACTTCGTTGTTTCTATTTTTGTTTTTGTTTTTTACCCTGAGCCCTTCGGTTCAACTCAGGGTAAACTCTGCCGAAGGGCTGCTTTCGTTTTCTTTTCGTTTTCTGCTTTCGTTTTCTTGTTGTTTCATTTCAGCAAAAGCATCATCCTATCGGCCATCTGCTTGGCAGCCGAAGGCCCGATGATCATGGCGGCGTCCTTCTGCAGACCGTAACAGAATTTCATCACCGGATCGCGCAGCAGTTTTTCCTTGGAGATCTTGTGGTCAGTCATTTGGTTCTGGAAGATGTCCGGGCCCAGCTCGCCCAAAAATTCCTCGGCTACCGCCAGGATCTTGTCCAGCACCGCAGGCTCCAACGGAGCTGCTGGGACCGGGGCCGGCTTGGGCGGAGCCGGAGGCGCCGCCGGCTTGGCTACCGGGACCGGGATTGCCTGTGTCGGAACGGCTGGAGCCTTTACCGCCGGGGTGGGGGCGGGCGGGGCCGGGGCCGCAGTTATGGGAGCAGTTTTGGGTTGTACGACAGGCGCAGCCTGTTTGGCCGCCGGGACCGGAGCTGGCGGAGCGAGAATGACCGGGGCCGGGGCGGCCGGAGCCGCAGTTAAATTTTTGATCTCGGTCAGGGCGCCGTCCAAGGCGGCGTCTATTACTGCGGCGTCGGCGGTGGCGTCGGTTAGAAGGTTCAGGTAACCCTTGTCGGCGCGGCGGATGAAAAGCCTGATCCCCCGGGAGTTGACCATCATCTTGGTTATTTGGAACTGGGCCACCTGGTTCAGGGCGTCAAAGGTCTGGGCCAGCACCATCACCGCTCGCTGGGCGTTTTCCTTGGCGAAGCTTTTGGACAGGGTTTGGGAAACAAAACTATTATCGTCGCCCACGAAGAAACTGCCGGTCACGCCCTGCTGGCTGGAAAGTTGGATGAGGACCTCTTCCATATTCACGGCCTCACCTCTTTTCCGTAGCCAGCCGCGAGATCACGGTCTGGAATTTTTGTTTGACCTCCACGAACCCCAAAGAGGCGATGGCTTTTTTACAGGTCAAATTAACTAACTTTTCAAAGGCGTCGCCCACCTCTTTTTTGGAGATGTCTGCCTTTACCCCTTCGTTACGGGATATCTGTCCCGGGCCGGCGGCCACCATTTTGGCCAGGCGCCCCGAGGGATCGACGTTCTTGATCTCGCGGGCCAGCAGTTCCCGCCACTCGGGGGCCTTTTCGCCCTTGGCCCCGAATTCCTCCAGCAGCAGGTTGACCAGGATCATTTTTTGCTTAAGCAGTTCCTCGGCCTCGGATATTTCGGCCATCTTGCTTTCCGACAGCAGGTCCAGGGGGCTAGGCTGCAGCACCCACCAAGGAGACTGGGCCGGGTCCAGGTCCACTCCCAGGTAGACCGTCTGGTGGGGCAGGATCAGCATTTTATGGTTTTGGCCCTCGGCCAGCACCGAGCTGAGCTCCCCCAGTGCCAGATTGGAGGAGATGACCTCGGCCGCTGAACCCAAAAAGGCCACCACCTCTCCCAGATTTCCAGGCGCCCCGGCGGAGGCCTTGACCATCGTTCCATCTTCCTTGGCCACCGCCACGGAGTGCCGGACCGCCTCCATCTTTAAAACGCTTTCCACTAATTCGGCCGGGTCTTTAGCCATATTGGCTCCTGAGTTAATTTAAGTATACGGAGAAAAGTTGCGCTGTATTTACTTGAGAAATAACGCAACGTCACGGCTCTGCGGCGGGACTTCGTCCGTAGCAGCCGATGTTAAGCGTCTGCCTCGGTCAGAATAGGCGACTCTGAATGTGGTGGGCGTCTTTGGATAGGAACTCTCTGATGATGTAGTCAGACCATGGTTCCTCGTTATGGGCTGTATTCATCTCCTGCACAATCTCATCAAGACCTACAAACTTGCCGCTTAGAGAGGTCCCGCGCCTCTCGAAGAACTCGGCATTGCTCAGCGCGACTTCGACGTCGTCAGTTGGGGCTCGCCATTCATACACAATTGCGACATGCTTGACAGAGGATTTACCGTCTTCCAGATAGACAGCCCCCAAGAGCGTGACACTGTCGGCTGTTACTCGCAACCGAAGTTCCTCCTCAAGTTCCCTTGTAATGCATTTCAGAATGGCCTGGCCAGTATGGTTGTCTTCGCGTCGCACGTGTCCTCCCGCCCAGACAACCATCTTCTCATGGAGGGGGTTTGCTTCGGATCTCTCACGTCGGCGCAAGCGGAGTACCTGACCTGATGCATTGCGTACGACCACGACTGGAAGAGCTTGAACTAGTCCGGTGTCGGCTTCCACTTCTTGTCTGGGTGCATATTTCCCGGAACTCTGAAAAATCGCCACCAAGTCTCTTGCACTATTCACGTCGATTGTTGTCGCGCTTTGGAAGACACCTTTCACTTCAGTTCTGGGTAGATGAAGTATTTCTTCCTGAAGTTGCTGTTCGATGAGCGACAGTACCAGTTCAGCAACCTTCTCCGCTGTGAATTGGGGTTTGTTCTTAGTCTCCTCATCAGATGTGCTCACTTCGAACACCCTGAAAAGGGCTTGCATATCTTTCGCTGTCTCTCGAGCGACAATAGTCATCTGCTGCAGCACAGACTCATTCATTATCGACCCTCTAGCACCAACGACAGGGAGCATGCCTTGTTCGCGTTGCATTGAGTCTGCCGGGGAAGCCGTCATGAGGATAACGCCGGTGATGCGTTCCCTCCAGTCCGGGATAACCAGGAAGTCCTCCACGATCTTCCTCTCCGACGGCCGGAGACGTTGCAGCCTTTCCATGAGACGCAACCAACAGATCGAGTCGAATATCCCACGATCCAAGATAAGAATTTGCGGGTCTTCTGCTCTTGGTGGTGTCTGCGTCTTCTCAAGAAGCTGGGACAGTGTAGTGCATGCCGTCCAGATGTTGAAGTTGACGTGTTTCTTATCCTTTATCGGGCATACAGAAGCCCGTTCAACGACTATCTCAACCTTGAAGCCGCATCTTTTGAGGAAAGTGTTTATCTGGCTCAGGGTTGTAGTCTTGCCGGCTTTTGGCGTACCAGCAAATTCGATGACTATCGTTTTCCTTGCAGTTTCTGGGAACAGGGAAGCAGCTCTTTCTGCCCTCTCTTGTAGATTTGATTTATTTTGTATACTCATCTTTACCTCTGGAGTTTCTCTGGCGCCCAATCAGAGCACTTGAGTATGCCTGGGCTTGGTTTATTTCAGCGAACGGGCCTGGGCGGTCTGGTATTTATGTTTGCCCAGCATGGGTCCGAATTCTTTCAGCCCTTTTTTATGAACGGTATCGGACAACCTCTCCCAGATCTCTATCAGCTCTTCTTTGGTGACATCGGACAGGGGGCCGGGCGCTATGTTCAGCCGGTCGGCCCCGAATTCCAAATGGCGGGCCATCCGGCCGCCCTTGTCCAGATCGGACAGAGAGGCCTTTAACATCTCCAGGTACGACGCCACTCCGGTGCCCTTGACGCCGAACTCGTCCAGCAGCAGATTGACGAAATTTACCTTGTCCTTGAACAGGCGCTCCATCTCCTTGGGATCCATCACCAGGTTCTTGGCCAAAAGCCAGGCCACGGTCTTGACCACTTCGAACATCCCCAGCTTGCTGTCGGCCACTATCTGGCGGATGTCCCGCTTGCCGTTGACCAGGGCCATGATGGTCCAGTCGCTGCGGCGGATAGTGACGGCCGATTCTTCGGGGGCCTGGGCGGTGCGGGCCAGCACGGTGTCCAGCGGCGGCAGGGTTTTCAGTATCTCGGCCATCTCGGTGCGGCGGCGCTCCCCCTCCTCCAGTATCTTCCCGGCCCCGTCCTTGATGGTGACCTCGGGGGACTTGACCCCGGCGGTGTATTTGGCCTCGCCCAAGGTCTCCAGACAAAGGTTGAACACCGCCTCCGGTCCCTTGATGTCGCCCAGAATGGCATGAACGGTGTCGCCCTTGTCAAAATAAACTTCGCCAAAGCTGTTTTTGGCCTTGACCGTCAACACTCCGGTTTTTTTAAAGTGGGATAAAAAGTAAATTATCTCCGAAAGAGTAAAATCGGAGAGGTCGGCCTGCAAGCCCATAATATGGTTTGTCTTAAAATTAGACGGCTCGGTTTAATCGGAAGCGTGCCTTTTAAATCCATTAACCTATTAGTGTAAACCAAAACAATAAATCTGTCAATAAAAAAATTGCGCTTTTATAAAATATTCACCTGGGGCAGATATTTTTCCGCTTCTTGTAACTCGTTGGAAGTTATGGAACCCTGGAAAAATTCCGCGGCCCAGGCCAGCTTGAAGCCCTGCAACATGCAACCGGCTGCCTCTTCAAAACCGACTTTTCTGCCCAGCAGTTCCCCGGCCGTGGCGGCGTTGGCTTCAGCCGGCTGGCGGTAGAACGGCGCCAGATTCTGGTCCTGGGCTAAAAGCAGCGATCCCTGCTGCAGAATGACCCCCTGGATCCGGCGCTGGGCGCTGCCCAGCATTTTTTTGCCCGAGGCCGTGATCTCGTAGCGCCCGGCGGCGGCGAAGCACAGCGGCGAATCCTTGACGCTGGCTCCGACGCTTTGCGAGCGCTGCAGTTCGGATTTGATCCCCAATTGTTTCAATCCCAGCACCAGGGCCTGGGCAATGGTGCAGTATGTATTTAAGACCGGACCGCCCAGAAGCGGATTGTCCTGCAATGCTATCACGCTATAGGTGAATTCGTTGAAATGGAACACCGCCCGGCCGCCGGTGGGCCGCCGGACCACTTTGACCCCGGCCCGGCGGCAGGCCTCCAGATCCAATTGCTCCGCGTCCTGATTGTATCCCAGAGATATGGTGGGCTGCGCCCAGTCGTAAAAGCGCAGCACCGGCTCCGATGTTCTATTTCGGACCGAACCGGCCAGGGCCAAGTCCAAAGCCATGTTGAAAGCCCCTCCGGCCCGGCCGGTATTTATGAAACGCCAGATCATCTATTTCTTTCCGGCAGAGCCGCCAGCGCCTTTTGATAGGCATCAAAAAGCGCCTTTTCCCTGATCCCGACGTCAATGGCTATTTTCAGGTATTCGGCAGCCTTGGGATACTGCTTAAGATTCAATTTAACTTCGCCCCAATAATAATAGAGCCAGGCATCGGGATAACCGGTTCTGTTGGTCAGGGCAAAAAAACTATCGGCCATGGTCCAGTCTAACATCAGGCAGTGGGCCACCCCCATATTATACAGGGCGTCTCCGTTGCCCTGGTCCAGTGCCAGGGCCCGGCTCAGGGCTTCCCGGGCCGGCTCCGGCATCTGGCACTTTATCAGGGCTGCGCCGTAATCGTTCCAGCGCTTGGCGCTCCGGGCCTCAAGCTGCAGGGACTTTTGGAAGTAAGGCAGCGACCGCAGGTCATTGCCGTTCTGGGAAAGGGCCAGGGCGTAATTATAGATGTGGCGGGGATTCAGGCTGTCGCTATCCCTGGCCATCCGATAGGCCCGCTCCATCATTTCAGGATCACGGTGGTCCCGGTAATATATGGCCAGGTTCTCATAGCCGTAGGCCGCCGATCTTTTATCCGCAGCCAGCAGGTCGGTGTATCGGGCCAGCGATTTTTCCGCCGAAACATTGACCATGATCCAGGGCAAAAAAAGCCAGACCGAAATTACAGCCGCGGCGGCCCATCTCCGCCATTCAAGATTCAGTTTCAAAACCCGGTGAAGAATAAAAAACAACAGCGCCATGAAAGGCCAGGATAAAAGATCCCAGTCCCGGGCCGTGCCCAGTTTGGGATCAACGACGATCAGAAACAAAATCCCGCCCGCCACTGCCAGGCCCAAGAATTTTTCGGCCGGTTCCTTGAAATACCCGGCTCGGGGATTGGCCCAAAACAGCAGCCACGCGACCGGGGCGGCCAAAAGCAACTGGTTGAAAATATCCAGCCAGTGTCCCGGGCTGAAAATTCCGTAGCCCCAGAACCCGCCCCATAAGGGGAGCATTGATTTTTTGGGAAGCTCGGCCACTGAGGTGGTCACCTCCGGCCGTGAAGCCAGCAACAGGCCTATGACCAGCGCCGCTACCGGAATGGCGGAAAAGGACAGGAATTCAAGTAAAAATCTTTTTACTCTTGTTTTGACGCTGAAATAAGATTTTTTGTTCCAATAATATATCAGCGAGGAAATTAAAAAAATCCCGGAACCATGCAGGGCAACGGCGAGGCCGGCCAGGATGGCCGGAATAAAAGACGGTTTGGAATCCGATATATTTTTCCGGGCCAGAAAAAGATACCAGCCCAAAACCGCCAAAAACAGGGCATAGCTTTCTATGTATCCGTAAAATATCTGATTGAAACCGGCCCCGGCCAAAATGAAGATCAGCGGCCAGAAGACCTGCCTGTCGCCGTGATCTTTGGCATAAAAGTAATACAGGGTCAGGGCGGCGGTCCCGCCGACTGCGCTGAGAATACGGTAGGAAAGCTGGGACAGGTTCGTCTGAAAATTGAGGACAGACAAAAGGCGGTATAACATCCCGTGGGCCAGGGTGGTCAAAGGTTCGGTAAACGATAACAGCCGGCCGGCCGAAATTTCCTGGCTGCGCAAGAACCCGTCGCCCAAAAGCGGGATATTGACCCTCAGTAATATGTAGAGGACTAACCCGGCCGGCAACAAAACAATTAAAATGCTCTCCGATTTAGGAAGGCTGAATTTAAAATATTTCGGCTCCGGAATGAACTGCAACAGCGACATCATCGCCAGCCCGCTTAAAAACCAGACCATCCGAAAAATCAGAGAATAATATTTTAAAAGGCCAAATCCCCAGGTATAGCGGCCCGAAAAAAACGAAGCCACAAACCACCACAAAAGAAAGCCGCCGGAAAGAATCAAGGGGCTGATGTTCTTTTGTTTTGATAACACGGCGATAACTTAAAGTGAATGTGATTTGTGGCTGTAAATAAGAAATGGCCGGCAGGACGCCAAAGGCGGTTTGATTTAGTTTACAGGATTCCCGTGATTTTAAAATCGCATTAGATCCTGCAAATCATGTAAATCCGCTTATGCTTCAATGTCGGCCTTCTTCAAGCGCCATCCGCTTACGCTATATATAGGCTTCCTCGTGCCTGCACGCTTGCGCGCCGAAGCGCTTCAGCGCACAGGCACGCTGTAGTAGCTATTCACAGCAGCTGTTTCGGCACACAAGCGTATGCCATAGCTTTAGCGGGGGCACTAGCTTCAGCGGAGGATCTCCTGTCTTAAGGATTCAACGTTTTTAATCCTCTATCAGCTCCACGTTGGCCCGGGGCACTATGGCCTTGGTGCCGTCGTCAAAGACGACCTCCAGCACCCGGGCGTGGCTTTCCGATTCTAATTTCTGCAGTTCGGCCGGCAGGGCCGAAACCCTTCCGATCAGGCCGAAGTAAGGCTGACGGATGCAGCGGATGGCCATGCCGATATCCATCCCGCCCTGCTGTTTCCGGGCCTCGTCGGCCTGGCCGCCGTCCGTCAGCGGAATGATGACCTCGGGCCTCATCACCCCGGCCCGGATCTGGGTGGCGCCGTTGACCGAGGCCTTTAAGCCCTCCTTGGACTTCAAAAGATTGAATGTTTTTTGGGCCATGGTCATCTGGCCGAAGCCCTCGGTAACCATCAAGGTGAACCCTTTCTCTTCTGTTCCGGTGATGGCCACGCCGATATCGTAGCCCAATAGCGCCTTGAGGTCGGCGTCGTTGATGCCGCCCACCACCACCGCGCTGGCCCCGACCTCGGCCGCTTTTTTCATGCCGGCGATCCTGATCAGCGAGCCGCCCACCACTACTTTGCCCTTGCATTCGGGAGTGAGAAGTTCGGGGATCAGCTCTTTAGACGGATCATCCACCGCCATCTTGACTTCGCCGTGGACCTCGCCCCCGATCCCGAAGATGCCCTGGACGAAAGTGCCGAAGGTCTCCACCACCACCCCCTCGCCCGGATTCTCCTGCGCCACCTGGCCGTCCACATAGGCCCGGACCTGCACCGGCAGGGGCGGCTCGCGCAGTATCACCTGGCCGGTGATGGGCGAGATGGACTCGATGGTCCCGGTCACCGGCGACTTGCAGGCGGACTTGAACAGCCCGAAGAATCCCTTGCTGATGGCCACGGTTTCGTCTTTCTGAATGGGATCGCCCGGTTTCTTGATCATGTGCCCGGTAACGTCCTCGGGCAGGATCCCCAGCAGGCCGGCCACGTTCAGGGTCTGAACATTGCCCGGCAGTTCGGTCTTGGCCACCACCTGGTCGGCCGTGACCTTGTCGCCCATTTTGACCAGCACCTGGCCCTTTAAGGGCAGCCGGCGGTCTTTTTTGATCACCGCTTTTTCGGTTACTTTTAAACCCGGAGTATATGCATGTGCCATTCTTCTCCTCGTTTGACGTTTAACGTTATTACGTTACTTCGTCGGGTAGATATTCAGCGCCTGGTTCCACTCGTTGAGCTTTCTGATCCTCTCCTTCTTGTCGGCCGGTAAAACAAGGATCCGGCCCCGGCCGTCTATGATCACGCCCACCGTGCCACCTTCCAAAGTGGCCTCCAGTTCCTTGCCCTTACCGGCCCCGAGGTCGAAGTGCTTGGCCAGGATTATCTGGGCCTTGATCTTCTCCGCTCCCAGCGGGATCAGTTTCATCTCGCCAACTTTGACGCTCTCCTCGACCTTGCTGCCGTCGGCCCGGGTAAACCTGACGGTGACGCAGGGCTGGCCTTCCTTGCCCTGTCCGGCGGGGCAGATGGCGGATCCCAGTCGCACTAAGCAGTCCTTGACGAAAACCTCGTTGGCGGCCGGGGCGTGCACTGTTGACAAGACGCCCAGGTGCGGGGCCATGAAGATGGAGTCCACCGCCATGGTGGTGATGCCGGAGGGCTCAAAGGCGTCAATCATCATCAGGGCCGATTGGGCCCGGCGCGGAGCGTGGGAAAGCACGCCGCCGGAGCCGATCATGATGTTGAGGTCCATCATATTGATCAGGGTGTCCCCCGATCCGCTCTGGTCAAAGGCGTCGGAGATGGTGCGCTCCTGCTGCACCCCTTTTAAACCCACCGCCATTTCCTTGTGCTGTTTAAAAGCCAGACGCAGGGCCTCGCGGCTGATGGCCTGCTCTATCTGAAGCTCCTCCAGGCTTTGAGGGATGGTGGTGGGGCGAATCATCTTGTTGCGGATCCGGTTGCGCAGGTCGGCCTCGTCCATCTCGAACGGGACCCAGCGCATGATGTTCTCGAGGCCCGCCTCGGCCAGCACGTTGGAGATGGAATAGCTCATGCCTAAGTTGGCGGAAACCGTACGGTTGAAGGTGGCCGCGCGCTCCTTCTTTTCGTTGAGCCCGTAGAAAACGGAAAAGACATCGGTGGTGGCCCCGCCGATATCCACCCCCACCGCCGCGATGTCATCGGCCTTGGCCAGGGACTGGATCATCAGCCCCACCGCGCCCGGGGTGGGCATGATGGGCACCTCGTGGGCCATGGCCATCAGTTTTTTATAGCCCGGAGCATGGGCCATCACGTGCTCCATGAAGACGTCATGAATGGCGTCCCGGGCCGGTTTGAGGTTCTCCCGCTCCAGCACCGGGCGCAGGTTTTCCTTGACCAGCAGGGCGGTCTTCTCGCCCAGGGTCTTGGTGACGATCTCCCGGGCGTCCTTGTTCCCGGCATAGATCACCGGCAGCATGTAGCTGGTGCCGAACCGGGGCTTGGGGTCGGCCGCGCCGATCAGCTCGGCCATTTCGGCCACGTGGGTCACGGTGCCGCCGTCGATGCCGCCGGATAGCAGGATCATGTCGGGACGCAGGTGACGGATCCGTTCGATCCGCTGGTGCGGCAGGCGGCCGTCGTTGGAGGCCAGCACGTCCATCACGATGGCCCCGGCCCCCAGGGCGGCCCGGGCGGCGCTCTCGCCGGTCATGGTCTTGACCACTCCGGCCACCATCATCTGCAGGCCGCCGCCGGCCGAGGAAGTGGACATGTAGATGTCCACCCCCTCGTTGCCCTGGACCGGGGTTATGATGTCCTCGCCCTTGAGTATCCTGCGACCGCAAAGCTCCTCCACCTCGCGCACCGCGTTGAGCACGCCCTTGGTGACGTCCTCAAACGGTTTTTCCACCGTGGTGGGGGCCTCGCCCCGGGTGGTCTGGCGATATTCGCCGTTCTTGTATTCGATAAGGATGGCCTTGGTGGTGGTGCTGCCGCAGTCGGTGACCAGGATCACTTTCAGCTGGTTGGGATCAACTGCCATCGTCGTCTCCTAATGGGTTATATGGATTTTATAATTATTTTTCTTATCCGAATAACGGTTTGGCTTTTATCATTTAATTCTGCAAGCAATCTTAAATAGTTTTTGTTTTCCATCCTCCTACTGATGGCATCATGCAATTCTTTAGTTTCATCGGGCAGATTGTAATCACTCAACTTTATACCAGCTTCTTTTGTTACCTTGATAATGAAACCCTCAAGTTTTGGTTTTAATACTATTACTTGATTATCCCTTACTTTATCGCAAAAAACGCTATAGCTTGGCACATCAATATGTTTGTGCAAATTGAGCATATATGAAGGTTGCGTAGTCTCGGGATCTTCATCAACTAAACCGAGAGATTTTGTTGCCTTTGAAAGTTTATTACATACTCTACTTTTACCGAATTCATGTTCAATTTTTCTTTTTGACAAACCCAATGACATTATTAATGCTTTGTCCGGGTAACATTCGACATAAATCATCTCACTCCTCGACGAATTGATCAAGATTGAAGAATATGCTGGCGTCAAGGTCCAACACTTTTTTCATTTCATCAGCAGAAAGACATTTCAATTTCGTTTGATAGTCCTTGAAATATGTAATGAATATATTTATATCTTTTTGAGGTGTTTTCTCCAATATCGAGAGCAAGAAGTATGGGTTATGTGTTGCGATAAAGTATTGATTGCTTTCATCAAACGCAATTCGTTCAGCTATATATTTTGTATAGTATGGAAAAGCAAAGGCCTCCGGCTCATCAAAAGCAATTACAGCATTTTTATTGCTCTCTATCGCCGCAATATGGAATAAAACACGGCGAAGCGTATCAGATACCACTATATAAGGAAGCGATATTGCAATATCATCGATTTCCTTTTGAATTTCTATTTTTTGTTCCGTGGGTTTTAATAAAACTCGGAAGCCGTAGTCGCTAAATATGTCGGCTGCGATTTTCCTTAAATTCTTTCTTGTTTGAAGTAAGAAAAGTAGATTTTCCCCATAAGGAGGATATAAAGAATCATAGTCAATTTTTGTTGGTTTTGGTTTTGGCGCAAACAAGTAATATTTAAATGGAGGTGGCTGTGAAGATTGTTGGCTAGCACCAGTTAATTTTTCGTAATCGCCTCTGTAATTATAAACCAATCCTCGATCTTCATTATACAGAGCATTTGGTGTTCCTTTCGCATTATCCCTCAATTTAAATTCGAATGAACCTTTGTCAAATTCTATTGTAAAAACATGCTTATTTAATGAAATAACTATTCCCTCGTCTAAATTTAAATCATAGAAAAGATTGGGGAAATGTTCAAATCGAACAAATTCTCTGATATCGCCATACGGGAACCCGATTATACCGATAGCTTCAAGAATGTTTGTTTTCCCAGTATTGGGCTTACCGATGAAAACATTAATTTGTTTGTTTTCCCAGTATTGGGCTTACCGATGAAAACATTAATTCTTTTACAATTTAATTTTAAATCCTTTATAGATTTAAAATTTTGTATCTGAAGATTATCAAACATATAACCCTCCTTGACGGGCAGTTAACCCATCCGATAAGATTATGGACATTATTCCAGATCCGGCCCGGCTTGAAGTTTCCAGGTAAAGTTCCACGGCTTCCTTGATGTTTTTTACCGCTTCCTCCAAAGTATCGCCCTGGCTCTGGCAACCCTCAAGCTCGGGGGCGTAAGCGTAAAACCCGTTTTCATCTTTTTCTATTATGACGCTGACTTTGTAAGACATGGTTTTTCTCCTGGATTTAAAAAATCATTTGTTTTTCTTTCAGGCTCAACTAACTGTGGGCGAAGGGTTCAGCCTTCGTAGCCTACAGCCATATGCATGCCTACTACGGCGAAGGAGGCCCCTTTGCCCCTACAGAATTTTGTCCATCTCCCGCCGGGGATATACTGGGCGAATAACCATTCGCCCCTACAAGGTTTGATGAATCAAACCCCTACCGTAAACCTATTGAATGAACGTTTGAACCTCTGGAACCAGGGTTTCTTACCTTCTAAACTTCTTACCTTCTTAGCTTCGGCTTTCTCCGCCTGCTCTCGCTGCTGCCAGACCGCCTCCTGGCTCTCGATCTCCAGCAGCAGCTTCTCCACGTTCTCCCGCTCCTCCATCATCAATACGATCTCGTCGTACTCCCGGCGGTTGAGGAAGGCCTGGATGATGGGCTGCAGAAACACCAAGGCCTGGCTGCCCACGAAGGACAGCGGCTTGACCGACTCAAAGAACAGGATGGCCGGGGTGGTTAGCTTGCGCTTGACTATCTGGTCGGCGATCTTGGCCAGCAGCTCCTTCTGCCGCTCGGGCGAGGGCATCTGGCCGTCGATGTAGATACTATCCATTCAAGCTACTACTTTAATTTACCGGTCAAGTCTTTTGATTCTTCTTGAAGACTTATCAAATACTTGACTGCATCATGAACTGAATTAAATGAATATGTGAAATATTCATTTGTATTTGTTTTTAGCAGAAGTTCTATTTCACTTAACCTTTTCGACCAATCCTGAATACCTTTTAGAGTGTATTTGATACTACCTAAAATCCCGTGAAAATTATAACTATGTCAACGATGGTAACCGTATCTGGAATGCTTTGAAAATCATATTTTGCTTTTTTGATATTTCCGTAAGCAGGCTGGTGCCGGAATCAAGATCAATCCGTTTGAGCTTTTTCA
>JACQXR010000063.1 GCA_016208585.1 candidate division TA06 bacterium
GAGCCTTCCCAAGGGGGTGGAGATGATCATGCCGGGCGACAACGTAACGATCGAGGGCGAGTTGATCACCCCGATCGCCATGGAGAAGGGGCTGAAATTCGCCATCCGCGAGGGCGGCCGGACCGTGGGCGCCGGAACTGTCACCGAGATCATGGAATAAACCGACCTCTAATCCCTGATAAATGGGAAATAGGAACTGGGAAAATAAAAAAAATAGGTAATCAGGTAAATAGGAATCACAAAAATAATCAGGTTATATCATGCGAGAAATAGTCACCATTGCCTGCGTGCCCTGCAAGCGCCGGAATTACACCACCACCAAGAACAAGCGCAAGCATCCGGACCGGGCCGAATTCAAGAAATACTGCCGCTTTTGCAAAAAGCACACTGCCCACAAGGAGACCAAGTAAACGAAATGCAAAATTCGAATTTCGAATTTCGAAATTGGAATTTAGTTTGTTAGGCCAGTAGCTCCAATTGGTAGAGCGCCGGTCTCCCCGCCTGCCAGAGAAATAGGAGCGTCGGTTAATGGTAAACCACCGGTCTCCAAAACCGGGACTGCAGGTTCGATCCCTGCCGCTCCTGCCATGTTCGGCGGGCAGGCAAAACCGGATGCTGGGGGTTCAAGTCCCTGCTGGCCTGCCACTTTGTTGGGCGATCATAAGGAACCGGGGACTGAAAGAAGGGCCAACCCGAAAGCCCCGCCGGGCGGAATAACTGAAATCCGGACAAAGGGAATCAATATCTTATAGGCGCCCGGGGAGAGCATTTTAAAACCCCGGATCAACCAGGTTAGGAGCAACAGAGATGTTCAAAAAAATATGGCAGTTTTTCATCGACACCAAGGCCGAGTTCGCCAAGGTCAGCTGGCCCAGCCGCGAGGAACTGACCCAGTCCACCCTGGTGGTGATGGTGGTCTCGCTGGCGGTCACGGTTTTCATCGCTTTGGTGGACCAGGGGCTTACCCGGGTGATCACACTGATCCTGGGTTAATCCACTGATTGTTTGCACAATTAGCTCAGGTACTATATCCCTTGCTTTTCTATCCGCAGATTTCACAGATTTGCACAGATTTATTCTTTCAAATTTAAATCGTTATGTGCAAAAAATCGATTATTATCTGCGTTAATCTGTGGATAAAAAACTCAATGTAGATTTCGATAGCCAATTACCCATTAATAAGGCATAAGCACCAAAAATGCGCTGGTACGTAATTCATACCTATTCCGGGCACGAGAACCGGGTCAAATCGGCCCTGGAGCAGTCGGCCCAAAGGCTGGGGCTGCAGGACAAGCTGGGCCGGGTGCTTATTCCCACCGAGGAGATAACCGAGATCAAACACGGCAAGCGAAAGACCAGCGCCAAGCAGCTTTATCCCAGTTATCTAATGGTGGAGATGGACCTGACCGACGATGTCTGGAACGTGGTCTCCTCCACTCCCGGAGTAACCAGCTTTTTGGGATCGCGCCGCAAGCCCCAGCCCATGAGAAGCGCCGAGGCCGCCCGGCTTTTGGCCCGGATCGACGGGACCAAGGCGGCGGGGCCGGCAGTCATCCCCTTCCAGGTCGGGGAATCGGTGAAGATAGTGGACGGGCCTTTCGCCAACTTTACCGGCGTCATCAACGAAGTGGACAAACAGCATGGCAAGGTCAAAGTTATGGTCACCATCTTTGGACGCACCACCCCGGTGGAACTGGATTTCATCCAGATCAACGAAATATAACTTTTAGACGCCCTGGCGTTCCGTTTTAAGCGGGCTCAGTTTCTGCCCGGCTGTCCAAGTATTTTTAAAAAGAGAGATAAATTCTTATGGCAAAAATCGTAACCGCCTTGGTAAAACTGCAGATCCCGGCCGGACAGGCCAATCCTGCGCCGCCGGTGGGTCCGGCCCTGGGCCAGCACGGGGCCAACATCCCGGAATTCTGCAAACAGTTCAACGCTCGGACCCAGGGCCAGGAAGGGCTGATCATTCCCTGCCTGATCACCATCTACAAGGATCGGAGCTTCAGCTTCATCCTAAAAACCCCGCCGGCCGCGGTGCTGCTGAAAAAGGCGGCCGGGTTGGCCAAGGGTTCCGGCGTGCCCAACCGCAACAAGGTGGGCAAGGTTACCGAGGCCCAGGTCCGGGATATCGCCCAGAAAAAAATGGCGGACCTGAACGCGGCTTCGGTGGACGCCGCCATGAGATTGGTAAAAGGAACCGCCCGCAGCATGGGCATCGATGTGGCCGGTTAAGCCAAGTTTAAAAAACCCACGAAAGGAATTACCATGAAAAACCAACAAGGTTTCTCGTTACTGGAATTCCTGGCATCAGTGGTCATTGTTTTGGCGCTGGCAACCATCGGCTATTCTCAGTATGTTACCTCCGCCGAAAATGCCAAGCAAACGGCAATAATTGCCAATATGTACACTATCCAGCTTTGCGCCGAGGATTTTTCCACTCAGGCCGAGGGTGTTTATCCGGGGGGTATCAATACTGAGGTTGCTCAAGTATGCCCTGCCAATCCGACCAACCATAGCGTAATGGCCGGTGCCACCAAACAGCCATATCCTGCAACTGCTCTTATTCCTTCGGATTTCGCCAATCCCGTCAACGGCGGCTATGATGCCATTAAGAACGGCCCGGTTAAAAAACCTGCCGGGGGCGTATATTATACCGCCTATGACGCGGCTGGAAATAAATTAAATGACGGCCAGGCCGCTTTTTCATATAAAGTAACTGCTATGGGCGCATACCGGCCCATTACTTTTACGCTTTCTTCCGCTAAAAAGAAGGGAGAAAAATGAAAAAGCTGTATTTTATACTAATCAGCCTTTCTGCTTTATCGGTTTTGGCAATTTCAGCAGACATAAAGGTCAACAGCGACACCGGTAAAACCTGGCAGGGCTGGCCGGCTATTGCAGCCGGAGAGCAGGGAACGGCTTTGATGTGGCAGGAAGACATAGCGGACAGCTCTTTTTTGTACCTGCAATGTTTGGATACTTCCGGCGTACCGATAGGAATCAATATAAAATTGGATTCCCCTAAATATCGGATGCTGCCGGCAATCATCGCTATTGCAAATTTGGGGTATGCCGCGGTCTGGATGGAGATAGGGGATTCTTCCAACGGCTGGGACATATACGGCCAGTTGTTCAATGCAACCGGCGATTCAATGGCCCCGGCCTTCAAGGTCAACGACGACAGCCTGGCCGAAAGGTATTGTCCGGATATAGTATCGGACAGTCAGGGGAATTTTACAGTTGTTTGGATGGATTCCCGCAATCAATGGACAATATACGGACAGAGATATTCTGCGTCGGGCAGTCCCGTTAGCGGCAACATAGCGCTGGGAGATTCGGCTGGGTGCGATCCCAAAATTTGCATGAAGCCCGATGGTAATTTTGCGGTAACCTGGCAGGCGGAAACCGGCAATATTTTATGGCGTCGGTTTGACTCAACGGGAAATTCCTTAAGCAATTCTTTGCGGGTAAACTCGCGCGATGTCAACCTGGATTATGCCCAGCCGGTCATTGCCGTAAATGATTCAGGTAATTACTGTCTCTCATGGAACCGGCTGACTGTAGCCGGCATGGCCATTATGGCCCAGTTCTATGATTCAACCGGCACACCAACTGGTATTAACATTGTTGTAAATGAAGACACGTTAATATGGGGCGGGCATGTTTCAGTCGTTCCGGTGGCCAATAACCATTTTGTGATCGGCTGGACCGATGAAAGGGATTGGGTGGACAATTATTGCCAGTGCTTTTATGATTGCAATCAGCCGGAAAGCAATAATCTCAAGATCAGCAGTGCTGTTGCATCCGGGGAAAAATACCGGCAAAGCCTGGCCCTGGCCTCTGCCGGGAATAATTTATTCGCCGCTTGGATGGATTTGCGCGACACCTCTACCAGTTGGGACATATATGCCCGAAAAACCAGCTATCAAGAATTGGGGGTTGAAGGATCTCCGGATCATCTGATTACGCCGGGAAGACCTGTAGTAAATACCAACGTGTATCCCAATCCTTCACGGACACAAATTACATTCAGTTACAGTCTGCAAGACGTTTCCGGCCAAGTGCCGGTCAGTTTAAAAATATACAACATCTGCGGCCAAAAAATTAACGAAATCAATGAAGGCTTGAAGACCTCAGGAACATACGGTTTTAAATGGGGTGCCAAAAATATTGATTCACGAGCATTATCGGCGGGGATATATTTTTACCGGTTAACGGCAGGCAAGCTTGAGTGTAAAGGTAAATTCGTAGTTTTAAAGTAATATCAACATAACGCTGGGAGGCGATCCGGTATTAGTTAATGGGCAATTTGTAAATTGGTAAATTGGGACAACTTGCGGACAGCTTTAAGTTACGACCATTTTTCAAATAACTATTTTCCATTAACCAGGCCAAGAGCGCCGCTTAGAACCAGGAAGGAGGAAAATGGATCGAGGGAAAAAGTACAATCTGGCAGTCCAGAAAACCGACCCGAACAAAACCTACACCATAGCCGAGGCGGTGGAAGCGGTAAAACAGATGGCTTACGCCAAGTTCGATGAGGCCCTTGAGGTTTCGATGAAGCTGGAGCTGGACCCCAAGAAGGCCGATCAGAACCTGCGGGGCACGGTGATCCTGCCCCACGGCACCGGTAAAAAAATGAGGGTGCTGGTGTTCGCCAAGGGCGAAAAGGAGGCCGAAGCCACTGCGGCCGGGGCCGATTTCGCCGGCAGCGACGAGCTGATCAAAAAAGTCTCGGAAGGCTGGACCGACTTTGACGTGGCCATAGCCACCCCGGATATGATGAGTCAGGTGGGCCGGCTGGGCAAAATACTGGGGGTGCGGGGACTGATGCCCAACCCCAAGACAGGGACAGTGACCTTTGACCTGGCCAAGGCGGTCAAGGAAGCCAAGGCCGGAAAAATAGAATACCGGGTGGACAAGAATTCCAACCTGCACGTGGCGGTGGGGAAGAAATCATTTGACAATTCCAAGTTGGAGGAGAACATAAAGACGCTGCTATCCGAGATAGTTAAAGCCAGGCCGTCATCGCTCAAGGGAACCTACATCAAAAGCGTTTCCCTTTCTTCCACCATGAGCCCGGGGGTCAAAGTCGCCCTTACCGAACTGTCGGCTTTAGGAAAGTGAGATAATAAGAATGCCAAAAACAGATAAAGAACAAAAGGTCCTGGAACTGACCGAGAAAATAAAGACCGCCAAGTCGGTTTATTTAACCGATTTTACCGGCCTGAACGTCCCCCAGGCCACCGAGCTGCGCAAAAAATTGCGGGAAGCCTCGGTGGAATACCGGGTGGCCAAAAACACCCTGACCAAGCTGGCCGCCAAGAACGCCGGCTACGAGATGCTGGCCGACTACCTGACCGGGCCTACCGGCCTGGCCTTCGGCATCACCGATGCCATCATCCCGGCCAAGATCTTGACCGAGTTCGCCAAGGAGGGCAACAAGCCCACGGTCAAGATCGGCCTGATCGAAGGCAAATTGGTCGATCCCAGCGAGGTCAAACAGCTGGCCCTGCTGCCTTCCCGGGAAGCGCTTTTATCCATGGTGCTGGCCGGGCTGCAGGCGCCGATCGCGGGGTTGGTGGGGGTTTTGGGCGGAATACTGCAGAAATTAGTGGGCACGGTGGACGCCATAGCCAAGCAGAAGGAGTCCCAGGCATAGTTTCCCACCTAAACACGCGAAATTCACTAAAATATATTTCCAGTAAAATATTTGCAAAGCCGGGAATGTTAATCAGTTTTACCAAATAAATTTTTCGTGTTCTTAGCGTTTTTCGCGCCTGCGCGCTGTAGCCCCGCCGTTGGCGGGGCGCAAGCGCGGGCAAAGGGTGTTTTTCAGCGGTAACTAATTATATATAAGGCTGGAACATACTCCAGCCTTATATCAAAGGTATTTACACGCCTTTTTTTCAATATTCCGAATTGTTTAACCTGCTAACTTTTAGTAGAATATATCCTATGGAAATATTACTGCTTAAATCGGAAAGTCAACAACTTCGGCATTCGTAAAGTACACACCGAATTTAAATATAGAATTGTTTTCTAATTTCGGAAAGTGAACAACCCAACGAATTGTATACAAAATACCTTTGAATACGACCGGGGTTTTAAATGTTTGTTGCTTTGATTTCTCCCCACCCCCACCAATATTGTCTTTGACTTGAACCTTTATATCGTGGCTACATGCTTATAACAAACGCCCGGATTTGCCTTCCCTGTCGTCAGGCCAGGGTTTGGGCGGATAATCGCTCCGCCCTGCGTCAGCAACACCATATCTCGACAAGCTCGATAACCGTCGGCTAACAATCAGATTTGCTGCCGCTCGGTGCTGCCCGCCTGCGCTGAAGCTTCGGCGGACAAGCGCACCTTGCGATTACTTGCACCTTCGCCGCCCAAACCCTTGCTCATGCTTCCGCCCCGCCGTTGGCGGGGCTCCGCCTTCGCTTCGGGCTATCGCAAATCCGGGCGTTAGGCGCCACTACGCAACAGTGATTTGAATTCCGTAAATTAGCATCACTATGAAAAATCTACCGATACCCAGGCTGGACAAGAATCCGTACCTCAGAAATTGCCTTCTCAAGTATTCAAGGATCAAAGAGGGCGAAATATGGGATGACCCACTTGGTAAGCACCGCATTGGCTGTCTCGATGCGGCAAGCCAAAGTGATATTGAAAAACTGATGGCTCGCAAAAAGGCTGTCTTAGCCATTCACGACCCGCCTTACAATCTCATTGCGTTTGAGGAACGAAAACTCTACGATTTCGTTCAGTGGTGCAAGAAATGGATTGCCACGACTGATTTTGCTCTTGTTCCAAATAGCTCCCTTTACGTTTGGCTGGGGGCCGACCAAAGGAACGGTTTCCAACCATTGCCGGACTTTATGGTAATGATGCGCCATACTGACTTTCAGACCCGTAGCTTCATCACGATGCGCAATCAGCGAGGTTACGGGACTCCAAATAACTGGATGGCTGTCAGGCAAGAGTTGCTTTACTACATCAAAGGCAATCCGACCTTCAACGTCGATGCTAAGTATACCGATATTCCAAAGATTCTTCGTGGCTACTACAAAGAAGTGAATGGCCAACTCACTGAGAACCTTGAGCGCAGCAAATCAGAGAATATCCGGGCCGGCAATGTTTGGGTGGACATTCAACAAGTCTTCTACAGAATGAAAGAGAATGTCAATGGCTGTTATGCTCAGAAACCCATTAAGTCTGCTGAGCGAATCATTCGTGCAAGCTCAAATGAGCAGGACTTGGTCATCGATTTTTTCTGTCACTCCGCTTCGACCCTGATTTCTGCCGAAATGAACAAACGCCGTTGCTATACCATAGACTCCGACCCTATTTACTGCGAAATGGCGATTCGACGGTTAGAGCGATTTCGCCAAACTGGGAAGACCGGATGGCAGAATGGCAATCCATTTGAGCGGGAGATTCTCACTGATCCCGAACTCATATCCCTTGTCGGCGAGATCCCCTCAGTCGTGGAAGATAACCAACTCTCATTGATTTGAACTCTATGGAAAAACTGACCAAGCAACTCGACGAGCTTATTGACCGCCTTTCCAATTCAAAGGAATTCCGTTCGAAGCTGGATGATCTGAAGTCTGTCTATCCCTTCAGCGAATATGAGTACATCATCTCGCATCTTCTCGCCGCCAAGAAGCTCTCGATAGATGAATACTATAAGCTCAGAGACGACTATATCAACCGTAACCTGTACCTCTATCTCTTTGAGATGGCTCCACGAACATTCGGAGATACTTGGGGTCTCAGCCACGTCTGCAGCATAGAATCCGAGTTTAGGCGGCCTTCAAAAAAGGTCGACGATACCTACAAAGGCGAGTACAACCTTTATCTCGATTGGCGTGATCAAAAGGATAGGAAACATTTCATCAAGATTGAAGTCAAAGCATCCAGAGCCAACGATCGCGAACGAAAAGAGGACTCGCCGATCATCAAGGCGATAGCTTCCGACAGCAAACGACCTTTCCTAATGAACTTTCAGCAACAGAAGCCAAAGTGTTGTGATGTTTTTATTTGGATTGCTGTTTACAGAGACCAGATCAAGTATTGGGTCATCAACTCTAACGAGGTTCAGAGGAATCGGTACTTCACACCACAACACAGGAATCTCGCGACCGCTGAGAGGAAGAAGAACTACAAGAAAGAAGACATCTACGAGGGTCAAATTATGATAACCGAGGATAACATTTCCGACTTCGGCAAATTCATTTCCTCCGGCTCCAGTTTGAAGGAGTCCGTAATCGCTCAGTACAAAGTTCAGCACAAATTGAAATGACGATTCTTGTCCAGTTGCGTAGCGGCGCCTAACAATCGGCACTACGACGCTCCCTTTATCGATAGATGATTACTGTGGTCGCCCCGTTGTTTTTGCCGCGGGACAATTAGTCGTTTGATAGCGGCAAAAACAACGGCGTAGTGCCTCGAACGTTAAGCGCTATTAAAAATTGTTAAAATTCACTTCAGACCGGGGAAACACCAATTACCTAAAAACTTTAGGCTGACCCATTTAAATGAAATCCGAAGAAAAAGAAAAAAAATCTGCCCCGGAATTCAGCCGGGGACAGGAGATATTCGGGGTAACCGTCATCATCGCCGGGCTTTTTCTGTTAGTCAGCCTGGTTTCTTTTTCCGGTCACGACAGCCATCTTTGGTCCCAGGAATGGCCCCGCCGGAACTGGGGCGGCCCGCTGGGCGACCTGGCGGCCTTCGGACTGATCGGCCTGCTGGGCTATGCCGCGCTGTTGCTGCCGTTCTATGTGCTGGTCTGGGGCTGGTTTTTTGTCCGGCATAAAAAACTTTACCGCCTTCTTTGGAACAGCCTGCTGAGCCTGACCTTCATCAGCTTTGCGCTGGCCATGATAGCCCGGTTGAACATCTCCTATTACACCGGGGACCTGCCTGCGGGTGTAGGCCTGGCTGAACCAAGCGGAGCCGGGAAATGGGGGATGCTGCTGGCGTCCTTCATCGTCGAGCTTTTCGGGCCGGTGGGTTTCTGGTTAGTGCTGGCCGGAATATTCATCATACTGCTGCTGATAGGAACCAAGATCAATTTCCAGCGCTGGCTTACTCTGGCTACAGCCCCGGTGAAAACCGGTCTACAGCGGGCCAAACCTAAGCCCCGGGAAATCACCTTTAAAAAGAAACCGGCCGCAACCGACAAACCGGGAAAGCAGACTCAGCCTCCGCTTGACCAATCGGAACCTGCCCCATCGTCCGAAAAAACAAAACCTGAGTTAGAGCCATCCAAATCAGAGAAAAAATCCAAAGCCAAGCCACCGGTCCGGGAGGACACAGTTTCAGAGGAGTATCAGCAAAAGTTCCTGTCCATACTATACGACGACCGGGGTCAGGCCAAAACAGATGAGGAGGACAAGTCCTCCATTCTGCTGGAGAAGCTGAAGGAGTTCGGGATCGAGGGCGCGATCACCGACCGCTATTCCGGCCCGGTGATCACCCGTTACGAGTTCAAGCCGGCTCCGGGGGTCAAGGTCAACCAGATCGCCAACCTTTCCGATGACCTGGCCTTGGCCATGCAGGCCACCCGCATCCGGATCATCGCCCCCATTCCCGGTAAGGGAGTGGTGGGGATCGAGATCCCCAACCAGCACCGCCAGATGGTGATGCTGAAGGAGATGCTGGCCTCCGATAACTACAAATCCCAGGAAGGATGCCTGGCCTTCGCCCTGGGAAAGACCATTACCGGAGATTCCTTCTCGGCCGATCTGACCAACATGCCCCACCTGCTGATAGCCGGGGCCACCGGCAGCGGCAAGAGCGTCTGCCTGAACGCCGTCATCACCAGCCTGCTGTACCGGGCCACGCCAGAGGAGCTGCATTTCATCATGATCGATCCCAAGCGGATTGAGCTTTCCATCTACCGGGGCATTCCCCACCTCCAGTTCCAGTACCGGGTGCAGGTCAGGGAGGGGGAGGAGCCAATAACCCGGACGGTGGAGGGCGTGGTCACCGATTCCGATGAGACCCTGCAGATCTTCCGGATGGCGGTCTCGGAGATGGACGCCCGCTACAAGATGCTGGCCAAGGAAGCCTGCCGCAATATCGAGGAATACAATCATAAGTTCGAACGCCAGATGTCGTACCTGGTAATCGTGATCGACGAACTGGCCGACCTGATGCTTTCCCGCGAGGCTTCAGAGATAGAGAACCGGATCGCCAAGCTGGCCCAGCTGTCGCGGGCGGTCGGGATCCACCTAATCCTGGCCACCCAGCGGCCCTCGGTGGACGTGATCACCGGGGTGATCAAGGCCAATTTCCCATCGCGCCTCGCCTTCCAGGTGGCCTCCCGCACCGATTCCCGTACCATCTTAGACGCCAACGGAGCCGAAAGCCTTTTGGGCCGGGGCGACATGCTGTATATGCCGCCGGGCAAGGCTGAGCCTGAGCGCCTGCACGGGGCCTTCATCTCCACCAAAGAAACCAACCAGATCGTGGATTTCGTCAAGTCATGGTACGGAGTAGCCGAAGGCCAGGCCGACAACAAAGAATCTTCCGCCGTTCCGGAACAGGAAAACGGCTATTCCATGGAGGTCGATCTGCCGCCGGAGGAGGGAGCGAGCCAGGACGGTCAGGACGAGCTGTTTGCCGAGGCCAGATCATTAGTGATCAGGCATCAGCAGGGCTCGGTGTCGCTGTTGCAGCGCCGTTTAAAGATCGGCTATTCCCGGGCGGCCCGGCTGATAGACCAGCTGGAGGCGGCTGAAGTGGTGGGCTCGTTCGACGGAAGCAAGGCCCGCCAGGTTTTAATTAAAAACGAGGAGGACAGTGAATGAGCAAAGCCATTAAACTGGCCATCGGCTTGGGCCTGGCCTGCAGCGCCCTGGCCTTTGCCCAAAACTGCGACTCGCTGCTGGAACAGGTCCGGGCAAAATACCAGAAGATTAACGACCTCAAGTCCCGGGTGGTCCAGACCGTCTGCAGCGCGGCCTCGGGGACCTGCACCCGCTACGAAGGCGGATTGGAGCTGAAGCGGCCCAATAAACTGCGAATGGACATCTCCAAGCCGGATAAGCAGCAGATCATCTGCGACGGCAGCGCCATCTGGCTTCATCTGATCAATGACAAGCAGGTGCTGAAGTCCGATCTTAAAAGCTCTCCCCAGTTTTTGGTTTGGCTCAATCCGCTGGACAAGCTCCTTTCGGGCCGGGCCAAGGACGGCTGCCGCAACGACGGCGAGTACTTGTTTTTCATGGAACCGGACGAGTTGAAGGACATCATCAAAGCCATAAAAATAGTGGTGGACATAAAAAGCCTTTTGATAACGGGAATGGAAGCGGTGGATGTCAACGGCAACAGCGCCGAATACAGCTTCAGCAAGATCAAGATCAATCCCGGGCTTAAGGATAAACGCTTTGAATTTATAATACCCAAAAATGCGGAGATAAATGAAAACCAATGAGCCAGAGTTCATTCGACATAATTTCCAAGATCGATCTTCAGGAAATGAAGAATGCGGTGCAGATGGCCCAGAAAGAGATCATCGGGCGTTTTGATTTCAAGGGCACCAACTGCCAGATAGAGATCCTGGATGACAAATTGGTGATCTCGGCCTTGGACGAGTTCAAGCGCAAAAGCATGCTGGATATCATATTCAACAAAATGGTCAAGCGCGGCCTTTCGATTAAATCGCTGGAACAGAAGGAACCCCAGCCGGCTGCTAAAAATTATCTGCGCCAGGAATTGGCGTTCAGGCAGGGGATCCCCCTGGAGAAGGCCAAGGAGATGGTAAAGCGGATCAAGGCCTCAGGCGTCAGGGTCCAGGCCCAGATCCAGGACCAGCAGGTGCGGGTGACCGGCAAGGACAAGGACGATCTGCAGCAGGTGATCGCCCTTTTCCGCCAGGATGATCTTGGTCTGGCGTTGCAGTTCACCAATTACCGGACTACCTAGGTCTTATACTGACAAAACAACTCCCAATAGACGCTTCTAAAGCGTCTATTGGGTTTTTAATCGGAAATAAAGGATGGCCAATATGAAAAACAGCATTTTGTTCTACTGGTCCGGGGTGGTGATCTCGTGTATCAGCGCCTTTTTATTCATTTTCAAGGTGCTTCCTCTAACAATAAATGATAAAGCTTTGTTGATGTCCACCACCTGCATAATCTGTATGCTGGGGGCAATACTCTGTCTTACTGCGGCTATCTACGAGCAGAACAAAGAAAAGGCGAAGGAGAAACCATGAACAGGTTCATCACAGCACTTTGTCTGGCCTTGCTTCTGAGCCTGTCTTGCTCCCAAAAGACCGAGCACGCCCAGGAAGACTTCGGGCCGGTCAAGACCTATAAGACGCTAAAGACCCGTACCGACAGCATCCAAACCAAAGCCCAGCAGCACTCCAACACACTTGACTCCATCGCCGGGCAGTAGAGACAAAATACCCACCCACGAAAAACACTAAAGAACACTAAAACGATAAACCATTTCTAAACCAATCCATTTTTTGAATCTTTTTGTGCCCTTTAGTGGGCAAAGGTAAAATCCTCGGTAAACTCATCCACAAAAACACTAAAGAGGCTAAATAAAAATGGTCAATATTTATTTTAGTGATTGTTAGTGGGCTATGGAAAATCTTTGGCAATGTATGAATAAAAATAAATGATTATCCAATTAGCTCAGGGAATAGGTTGATCCACAGGTACCAAACCCGGTTGTCGCATTAAAATTATCAGTGAGCATCGCAGTTGATGGCGATAAAGGCTTGGCTGCTGTTTGAGGGCTTGGCAAAAGCCCGAGTTCAGCCAAGCCCGCCAGCAACGAGAAGCGCAACGCTGGCCTGCTGAAGCTTAGCGCAAGCATGGGCCAGATAATTTTAAGCGACGAGCTTTTTTCTTTTTGGTTCTTTTTCTTATTGGCGGCACAAAAAAGAAAAAGAACATAACTGACCCAAAATCTGCGTTTTTACCAAATTCACTATATTCTTTCTACTTTTCCTGAGCAAGTTAGACAGTCATTTAAAAATATTTTAGTGCCTTTTAGTGGGCAAAGGTAAATCATGCCGATCATCGTCCTATCCCCCGAAATAGTAAATAAAATAGCCGCCGGCGAGGTGGTGGAGCGCCCGGCCTCGGCCGCCAAGGAACTGATGGAGAACAGCCTGGACGCCGGGGCTTGCAACATCGAGGTCGAGGCGAAAGCCGGAGGCTTGGAGCTTTTGCGCGTCTCCGACGACGGTTCTGGCATGACCGGGGAAGAGATGGGCCTGGCTTTGCAGCGCCATGCCACCAGCAAGATCAACAGCTATGAAGACCTGCAGGCCATCCAAAGCTTCGGCTTCCGGGGCGAGGCTTTGCCCAGCATCGCCTCGGTCTCCCGGTTTACCATTATCTCCCGCCCGGTCCAATCAGACAGCGCCTGGCAGATGGAATGCCGCGGGGGCGAGATCGTGTCCCGGCGGCGGCAGGCCGCCCAGCCCGGCACCGCCATCACGGTGGAAGATCTTTTCGCCAGCGTTCCGGCCCGGAGGAAATTTTTAAAGAGCCAGGCCACCGAATCCCGCAAGATAGCGGAGTTGTTCTTGTCTTTAGCCCTGGCCAATCCCGGCGCCGGTTTTAAGCTGATCAGCGAAAGCCGGGTTGTCTACGATTTCAAGGCCGCTTCCCAGGACGACAGGGTCAAAGAAGTATTGGGGGGTGAGCTTTACCGCACGCTGTTGAAGATTGAATACGGCCAAAAGCCCCTGCGGATTTACGGATACCTGTCCGGACCCCAAAACTTGTGGCCCAAACGCAGGGAACAGTATCTTTTCGTCAACGGGCGATTAGTGTCCGACCGGCTGGTTTCGGCCGCGGTTTATCAGGGCTTTGGCCCGGCCCTGGCCGGGCGTCATCCCAGCTATGCGCTTTTCCTGGAAATATCCTCCGCCCAGGTGGACGTCAATGTCCATCCTTCCAAGGTGCAGGTCCGCTTCAGCGACGAGTCTTTCGTTTTCCGCACCGTGCGGGCGGCAGTGGAGAAAGCCCTTTTTGCCGACCAGCCCCGGCCGGAAGCGGCCGGGGATCTCAATGTCCAAAATACCGGATACAAGGCCTGGTCCGGCCCGGAACGCCCCGGACAATTGCAGATCCAGGAGGCCCTGGCGCTTTTTGCCTCCGGAAGCCCGGAACAGGCCGGCTGGAAGAACCTGATCTCAGCCCGGCCGGTGGTGGCTTACTGGCAGCTGCACCAACGTTATATTCTGGCCGCCATCAGGGACGGCCTGGTAATGATAGACCAGCATGCGGCCCACGAGCGGATACTCTACGAAGAGCTTTTGGCGGCCAGGGATCACAAGCGGGCCCAGCAGCTTTTGTTTCCGGTGACGGTGGAGCTTTCGGCCCGGGAGATACAGGTTTACCAGCAATACCGCGAGGTCTTCGGTTCGCTGGGCTTCGATGTCAAGCAATTCAGCGGGCAGACCCTGGTGATGGAAGGTCTGCCGGTCTCCTGGGAGCAGAGCGGCGACGGGACGGCCCTGGTGCGGGGCATCCTGGCCGATCTGACCGATACTGCGGACGTAAACCTGGAGCCGGCCCAAAAGCTGGCCCGGTCCTTTGCCTGTCGGGCCGCCGTCAAGGCCGGGCAGGCGCTGACCCAGGAAGAGATGAACCGCTTGGTCGACAGATTGTTTGCCGCCAGCTTGCCCTATCTGGATCCCCACGGCCGGCCGGTGGTGATAAAATTCACCCTGGAAGACCTGGAGCACAGGTTCGGCAGAATATGAAGCAGGAGCAGAGCCAAGAGAGGCTGGTATTGGCCGGGCCGACGGCGGTTGGAAAAACAGCCGTCGGCCTTGTCTTAGCCCGAAGGCTTAAAGCCCACATCATCTCGGCCGACTCCCGGCAGATCTATAAAAACTTAAACATCGGCACCGCCAAGCCCAAGGCCGAGGAACTCGCCAAAGTTCCCCATCATATGACGGATATCCTGACGCCCGATTGTGCCTACAGCGCCGCGGCCTTTGCCGCCGAAGCCCGGCGGACGATGGATGAACTGGATAAAATCTGGCAGCCCTACATCGTGGTCGGCGGTTCCGGCCTGTACCTAAGGGCATTAATCGAAGGGCTGGTCAATATCCCTGCGGCCGATCCCAATATCCGCCGGGAGCTTAAAAACATTTCCGGGACCAGGGGGAATCAGGCCTTGTTTAAAAGGCTGGCCGAATGCGACCCGGAGACCGCCCAAAGGCTCAACGTCAACGATGGGGCGCGGATCGTCAGGGCGCTGGAGGTCTATATGTTTACCGGAAAACCGTTGAGCCTTTGGTTCAAGGAAAAGCGCCAGGGAGATTCCAGAAACTACAAGCTGATAGTGATGGACCTGGACCGGAAAACGCTCTATCAAAGGATCGAGGACCGGGTTGATGCCATGATGTCCAAAGGCCTGCTGGATGAAGTGCAAGGTCTGTTAAAACGAGGTTATGGGCCAGACTCTCCCGGAATGCAGGCGGTGGGTTATCGGGAACTGACGGCCTGCCTTTCGGGGAAAACGGATCTGGCGGAAGCCGTTCGCCTGATCAAAAGGAACACCAGGCATTACGCCAAACGGCAGCTTACATGGTTCCGCAAAATGAATTATCAGCAATGGATAAACTGCCTGTCAAACGAAAGTCCCGAAGATATCGCCAATAAAATATCGGTTTAACCA
>JACQXR010000064.1 GCA_016208585.1 candidate division TA06 bacterium
TCGTGGTTGAATATCCCGCAGACTCCGCACATATTGTGACTTGTAAAGTAAAAAATAGTTACTGGGCCGTTTATTTATGAGAATTATATCATAAATATGCATCTTGTCAAATAAAAACGACCCCATCAAATTCAAACACCCTTTAAAAATTCAGCGGATAAACACCAACTTCCTGCAGGAGCTGCTTTGGCCGACGCTTAAGCGGTAATAATAGATTCCCGCAGCTACCAGATGGCCCTGGCTGTCCCGGCCATCCCAGGAAGCGTCGTAAAACCCTGCTTCCTGGGTTTTATCAACCAGGATTTTCACTTCCTGCCCTATTATGTTGTAGACCTTAAGGCTTACTTGCCCGGGATTTAATATTTGATATTTTATGGTCGTTAAATGCTTGAAGGGATTGGGATAATTTTGAGCCATTCTAAAGAAAGCCGGGACTCCCCTTTTTGTGAAATAATATATATCGCCGTTTACTGTGAAATACGACGATTTAACCTCTATCCAGATATTGCCGTTCACCACTTCGCCGCGGCCAGGAGAGACCGTACCGCCGGAACCGCTTTCAGTCAGATAAATATAATTATTGCTGTCCGGATCATCAGACAGTCTGTCCAATGCCAATTGAGTGGGATGCCCGTAATTGTTGGTTCCCACCGAGATCACCGAAACCACGGGATCCAATGTGGACACCCAGTAAGGATTGCTGCTGTACTGCGATCCGTGATGGTTGACATGCAGCGCCGAAACCCCGCCCAGATCCGGAGCTAATATTGACTCCATATCCTTATACCTTCCGGAATTATACCCGCCAAGATCTCCGGAGATTATCATTTTGAAAGCTCCATATTGTATAAAAAGGCCGACCCCGAAATCATTCTCATCCGATGGCGTGATGTTATCGCCATAGGTTTGGCCATTGACCGCCACGCATTCAACGGCAACGCCATAACCGAGGTCTATGATCTGATTCAGAGTTATGGTTTTTCTTTTAGCGCCTAAAATGGCGGCGTAATCGGTAAAGGAGGCGGAGGAATAAGCCCCTCCCCGGTCATATCCGTTGACTAAAACGGAATCAATGCCGCCCAGGCTGTCTATCACCTCATCCATCCCCCCGATGTGATCTTCCTGATAATGACTGGCCACGGTATAATCCAAATGACGGGTAGTTAGCGAGTCCCTTAGGAAGGGCCAGACCTTATCGTAACCTTTTCCCGTTTTGCCGGCATCAAACAGTAAAATTTTCCCCGAGGGCGATTTAATAACCGCAGCATTACCCTGCCCGACGTCCAGGCAAATGATCTTCAAGGGAATGGCGGCCGGATCGGGTTGGGTGATAAACCGGAACGGATTTGATTTTGGGCCGGAGACCAAATCGTTGCCTAAAAGGTCCTGGGCGGCGGTCACCTGGAACTTATAGGCGGTAACATAGCTGAAATCGTTATGGGTCAGGGTAACGATATCGCCGGTTCTGTTCCAGACTGTATTCCAGCCGCTGGCGCCGGTGGAACAAGTGTAAGCGAAGCTGGTTTGGTTGATGGGTTTATTGAAACCTATCCTGACCGGGGCGTTTAACGGAACATTGGATGCCTTATTGGCCGGAGAAGTATATACCATGCAGGGAATATCGGGCAGGATGTCGATATTGACGGTATCTCCGGCTGAGATAACCCAGGCCGGGGCGCTTTTCACATAGAAATTCACCGGGTTGTCGGACAGATCCCTGACCTTTAAAGAATCAATGTTGCCAACGGGAACAGTAAGCATGAAATATCCGGGATCTCCGGAGTCATAACCTTCAATCACATAATTATTTTCGCTAAGGTAGGAGCCGACTATGGTATCCGCCCGGTAGGCCAGAACCACATAGTTGGAAAGCGGCGAGGCGTAGGACGGATCGCCGTAAATATGCCCCTCCAACCACCCGCCCTGGGCGGCCATGTCCATTACCATCGCAATCTGGCGGGGGGAATCACGGTTAATTCCGCTATTGGTACTATCGTTAACCAGACGCTGAACCCTGGCCATTAGATACTGGGATTGCGGAGTGGTATCGCATTTTGAGATGAACCATACCTTGGTGGTCTCCCCCGAATCGGCCGTAGTGATATGTTTGGAGTCATAATAGGCGGAATTATCTTTCCCCCAGGTATTTTGACAGGCCGTCTTCCAGGCCAGGCTGTCCTGCCAGTGAAAATGATTGTTCCCGGCCAATGCGCTGGAGTTTCCGATCCGACATCTCCCGACAAATCTCTCACCGGTGGTATCGGGAATAATTCCCACCAATATCACAAAAGGATTGCCGCTGGCGGCGGCAGCTTGCCCGGAAATATAGCCGGGATATTTAAGGATAACGGGGTAATCAGCAGCAACAGACTGCCGGGCGAATAACGCAGTCAAACATGCTATTATAAGAAATAGCCTTTTCATATTCCTTTCAATAAAACCAAAATATCTCAACTGGAGGTGTGTAGTTTTATTGCACAGTTAGAAGTTAATTCCAGAATGAAGCTGTATTGATATTGTAACATATTGGTATATTAAGCTAAATGATTATCCCCTTCGTTCAGGATGGAATAAAACGTAAGATAAATAGGACGCAACTACACGCAGATTCAGGATTTTCTTGAATTTATCAATAAAATCTGATAATCAGCGTCCCAATATGTTCTTTTCCTTTTTCCTGAATAGATGGGATAATCATCAAGTGCCATTTACGATTTTCAGGCCGCTAAAATTGAGAAACTACTTCATCTTCCCCGGTATCGCCTCTTCCCAGGCCTTCCTCAACTCAGCTACCGGCAGGTCAATCAACCCCTTGATCACAAATCTATCGCCTCTCACCTTCCCCAATTTCAGAACTTCAACGTCAAGCCGCTTGGCCTCGGCTTCCAGCTTCTCAACATCCGCAGCTTGACAAGATACCACGGCCCTCGACTGATTCTCAGCAAACAACTTGAAATCGCTTCTCGCCGGCAGTTGATCCATATCCGCACGAACCCCCATCATCAAACCACTGTTCCCGCTTATGCAGCATTCAGCCAGGGCCACCGCCAGGCCGCCCTCGGAGCAGTCATGCGCCGAGCGCACCAGCTTAGAGCTTATAGCTGACAGCAAAAAGCTTTGGAGAGCTTTCTCCTTCTCCAGATCCAACTCCGGACATTTTCCGGTTACCTGATTGTGAACAGTTTTAAGATATTCCGACCCCCCGATATCCGGATTGGAACTTAAGTGACCAACCAGATAGACAACATCGTTTACCTGCTTGAACCACTGGGTGGTGATGTTGGCCAGGTCCTCTATCAAACCCACCATGCCGATCAGCGGCGTGGGATAGACGCTGTGGGTCAGGCTTTCATTATAAAAACTGACATTGCCGGAGATCACGGGGATCTGCAGCGCCTGGCAGGCCCGGCAGATGCCTTCCACCGAACGTTTGAACTGGTAGAACACTTCCGGCTTGTAGGGATTGCCGAAATTAAGGCAGTCGGTCAGGCCCAGCGGCTTTGCCCCGGAACAGGCCAGATTGCGGGCGGCCTCGGCCACCGCGATGGCGGCCCCGGTGAAGGGTTCCAGGTAGACATAGCGCCCGTTGCAGTCGGTGGTCAGGGCGATGGCCTTCTTGGTGCCCCGGATCCGCAAGACCGCCGCGTCAGAACCCGGCAGCACCGCGGTGTTGGTGCGGACCTGGTGGTCATACTGCCTGTAAACCCAGCGCTTGCTGGCAATGGTGGGCGCCGCCAGCAACTGCATGAGAGTTTTATTTAGATCCTTCGGCTGAGCGACCGTTTTCTGGTCAAACTTATGCAGTCCGGCCAAAAATTCCGGCTCCCGGCTTTCCCGGTGATAGACCGGGGCATCGTCCACCAGAGCGTTGACCGGGATGTCGGCAAAGACCTCGTCCTGCCATTTTATCCGAACCTTGCCGTCAGCCGTGACCTTGCCGATCACCGCGCAATGCAGTTCCCATTTGTCGTAAATGGCCTTGATCTTTTCCGCGTTCTCCGGCGGGGCTACCACCACCATCCGCTCCTGGGATTCCGAAAGCATGATCTCGTAAGGGGTCATCCCGGCCTCGCGCAGGGGTATCTGGGAGACGTCCAACTCGATGCCGGTCTTGGCCCGGGAGGCCATTTCTATGGACGAGCTGGTCAGCCCGGCCGCCCCCATGTCCTGAACGCCCACCGCCAGGCCGGAGTCTATCAGTTCTAAAGTTGCTTCCAACAGGAGTTTTTTGGTGAAGGGGTCTCCAATCTGGACCGAGGGCCGCTTGGCGGCCGACTCCTCGCTCAGTTCCTCCGAGGCGAAGGTGGCCCCGTGGATGCCGTCGCGGCCGGTGGTGGCCCCCACCGCCAAAATGATGTTGCCGATTCCCTTGGCGATGCCCTTCATGATCTTCTTGTTCTCCACCAGCCCCAAGGCCAGCACGTTGACCAGGGGGTTGGTGGTGTAGGATTCGTCGAAAAAAACAGAACCGCCGATGGTGGGCACGCCCACGCAGTTGCCGTAGTCGGCGATGCCGGAGACCACACCCCCGAACAGGTGGCGGACATGGGCGTCATCTAAAGAGCCGAAGTACAGCGGGTCCATCAGGGCGATGGGTCTGGCCCCCATGGTGAAGATGTCGCGCAATATTCCGCCGATGCCGGTGGCCGCGCCCTGGTAAGGCTCGATGGCCGAGGGGTGGTTGTGGCTCTCCACCTTCATGGCCACGCCCAGGCCGTCCCCGATGTCCACGATGCCGGCGTTCTCGCCCGGCCCCTGCAACACCTGGGAGGCCCGGGTGGGAAAGAGTTTAAGCAGGGCCTTGGAGTTTTTATAGGAGCAATGTTCGGACCACAGCACCGAAAATATCCCCAGTTCGGTGTAGGTCGGGGTCCGGCCCATGATCTTTAAGATGCCGTCGTATTCCTGGGCGTTAAGGCCGAAGCTTGCGGCCAGCTTTAGATTGACCTGGGGTTCCTGCGTCTTGCTCATGTGGTTTATCTGTTTCCTTGCGGTTTGGATTACAAATTATGGCCCGATCATCCCGGGAACCTCTTATCCGCAGATTAACGCAGATGATCGCCAACATCACCATTACAAATTATTGTTACAGAATTAACATCAAAATTAACATCAAAATAATCTGCGATAATCTGTGAAATCTGCGGATAGTAAAGCCCGGCATGTTTCAATAGTAATTATAAAAAACCGGCAGGTAATCGGCGAACTGGTCCTGGCCCGATGACACCGACCCCTTGCTTCTCTTGGGTCTAAGCTTAGGCTTTTTATCCTTGATACGATTGACGAAACAATCCACCACCTGGGGATCAAACTGTTTGCCGGCATAATGCAACAACTCGCTTTCAGCCTCTTTTTGGGAAAGACCCTTATGATAGGGCCGGTCGGCGGTCATGGCGTCGTAGGCGTCGGCCACGGCAATGATTCTGGCCAAAAGGGAAATATCCGGGCCCTTTTTATGGGCCGGGTAACCGCTGCCGTCGTATTTTTCGTGATGGTCCCGGATGATCGCCGCCGCCCGCTCCAGTTTGGCAAAGCCTGAAAGGATATGGAATCCCCTTTCGGCGTGGTGGTGTATTTCGTTGATTTCATCGTCAGAAAGCTCCTCTTCCTTTTCCAGAGTATGCTCGTCCACTCCCAGCTTGCCGAAATCGTGCAGCAGGGCCGCCACTTCCAGGGTCAAGAGCTCCTCGCGGGAAAGGCCCATTTTCAGCCCGATGGACAGGGAATAAAAGGTGACCCGCATCATATGCCCGTCATAATAGGGCACCAGCTGGTCCACCTCCCTGGCTAATTTGCGGATGCTGGGCAAAAGACCGGCTTTGGATCCGGCCAGTATCTTGTCCAGCCTGACTAAAAGCGAGGCGATGGCCGCCACATCGGTTTTTTTATGAACCGGCTTCCTTTTCATCCCATCTTTTGCCAATGGGCTTTTATCGATTCAAATATCAGCCGGCCCTGGTCCGAGCCTAAAAGCTTTTCCATGGCCCTTTCGGGGTGGGGCATCATTCCCAGCACGTTGCCTTTTTTATTGACGATGCCGGCGATATTATTGACCGATCCGTTGGGGTTGTCGGAATCTGCGGTCTGGCCGTTTTGATCGCAGTAACGGAACACCACCTGGTTGTTGTCCTCCAGTTCCCTCGAGGATTTCTGGTCAATATAATAATTGCCTTCTTTATGGGCAATGGGGATCTGTATCACCTGTTTTTTGTCTAATTTATTGGTGAAGGCCAGGTCGTTGCGTTCCACCGAGAGGTTGACGGTTTGACAGACGAATTGCAGCCCCCGGTTGACCATCATGGCCCCCGGCAGCAGCCCGGATTCCAGCAGGATCTGAAAGCCGTTGCAGATGCCGATCACCAGCCCGCCCCGCTCGGCAAAGTCTTTGACCTTCTGCATCACCGGGGAAAAGCGGGCGATGGCTCCGGTCCGCAGGTAATCGCCGTAGGAAAAGCCCCCGGGCAGGATGATGCAGTCGCAATCGCCTAGATCAGTCTCCCGGTGCCAGATAAAGGCCGGTTTCAGGCCCAGTCCCTCTTCCACCGCCTTATAGCAGTCGTAATCGCAATTGGAGCCGGGAAAGGTGATGATGCCGAACTTCATTTGCTCTCCCCGATGGTGAATTGGTATTGTTCAATCACCGGGTTGGTCAGCACCTTCTGGCACAGCTCTTCCACTAATTCCCCGGCTTTCTGCCGGTCGGCCAGGTCAAGCTTCAACTGGATCAGCTTGCCCATCCGGACCTCCTTCAGCCCATTATAACCTATATTCTCCAGGGAGCGGTTGAGGGTGGTTCCCTGGGGATCAAGCACCCCCTCCTTCAGGGTAACGCGGATCTCTGCCGTCAGCAATTTCTGTCCTCCGAATTTATATTTTATTTTAAACATTTTGCCACAAAGCGATGCACTGAGTTTATCGAAGTGGCACCAAGACCCATAGCGCACCTCCGTTTTTGGTTTAGTGTTTATAGAAGTATACTACATAACGCATACTTCCGGAGGTGCCTTTTAATGATTATCAAATGTTATCTTAAAGTGAAAATTGGTTATAAAAATTCGTAAATCGTGTGCCTTTTAATGGGTGTGGGCTTTAGTGTCTTAGTGGCTCGGAATAGTTCCTTTTCCTCTTTTGCTGGCGATCTTGACCACCAGCCTCCGGACCAGGCCGAATATTATATACAGGAACAGCACTGGAAATATCACTAACTGGGGCCTGATCACCAGGCCGATCATGGCCAGCACCAGCAGGCTGTAGATGAAATAGGAGCGCAGGCTCTTGGCCGCCAGTTTGGGAAAAGGCGGATATTCCACCGGGCTTACCATCAACAGGGCCAGCAAGACCAGAAAGAACGGAACTAACCGGGGAAAAAGCAAACTTCCCTGCAGGTAATTAGAGAATATCAGGAAACCGGCGATGGCGGCGGCGGCGGCCGGGGTGGGCAGGCCGATGAACCCGCCTTTCTCCAATAGATTTTTCTGCTCCACATTGAAGCGGGCCAGGCGGATGGCCCCGGAGACCACGAAAGCGAAGCCGGCCAGTATTCCGCCCAGGTTAAGTTCCATCAGGCACAGCGGGTAGATCAGCATCACCGGGGCCAGCACAAAGGAGACCATGTCGGAGAGCGAGTCCAGCTCCACCCCGAACCGGCTGGACTGGCGGGTCAGGCGGGCCACCATCCCGTCGGTGGAATCGAAGAAGGCCGCCAGGATGATCAGCCAAGCCCCCCGGTAGCTGTTGCCCTTAAAGGCTTCCATGACGGCCAGCATCCCGCAGAACAGGTTGCCGCTGGTGAAGACGCTGGGAAGGAAAAGACGGGGTTTTGATTTTGTGTGGAGGCATGGTGGTTTGAATTAAAGTTATTAAGGAGAGCAGTTACTATTGGTCATGGTTCGGCAAGCTCACCACGGGTAAGGCCATGAATGGCCTTGGCCACCTGCATGGGCATCCTTAACCCAGCCCTTATTTATCCGCCGAAGCTTTAGCGTAGGAGGAAGGGCTGGGTTAAGAGTAAACACTATGACCCAGTTTTAGGCCGTTCACGGCCTTTGCTTATATTTTGTATGTGCTTTCGTGCAAATGCTATTTTAACAATACTAATTTCCTGACATTGCTTATACCTGCCGCATTCAGCCGGTAGAAATACAAACCGCCTGCCACCCGTTTACCGGTTTCATCTCTTCCGTCCCAAGTTGTGTTGTGTTCACCGGCGGCCCGGTATCCATCATCCAACATTTTAACCTGTTGCTCCCCATTTTTTTCTTTTTTCTTCTATTTCTTTTATTGATGCAGTAAAATAATTAAAATTGTTGTTATTTTCTGCTTCTTCAGCCAATTTTAAGCCATGAACATATGTTCTTCTTGCTTTCTCATAAAATTCAATGGCATTTGCGCTCTTATTTTTTTTAGCATCATCCCCTAAACATTCATACAAATGGCCTATGCATTTAATTCCCCCAAATCTGTTCCGTAAATTGCCTCTTTCTGTTCTTGTCAATAATTTTTTAATAAACATTTTTGCTAGTTCATACTGGTTATTTAAAATATAACATCCCGCGAATAATCTAAGCAATGTTGGGTCCTCTTTTGTTCTTATTCTTTTGTTGAGTTTATCTGCTTCTGTTGCTGCAGCTATTGCTTTATCAAGCCATTCTTTTTTCTTTTCATGCTCATCAGAATTATAAAAGGGAATAGCACGCTCATAATATAATTGCACCATTGAAGTTAAATAAATTATCTGCGCTTTAATATCGCCCACATTTTTAGCCATTTTAATTGCTTTTTGATAAAGTTCAGACACTTTATCATAATCTTTTTTTCCACAAAGGCAATTAGCTGTCTCATGAGTAATTTTATGTTCTAGCACAGATGAATCAGAAGAATAAGATTCTGCTTCTTTCAGAAAAATTAAAGCGCCATCATAATTTCCTTTAAGCCTATGTGTTGCACCCAAAAGATAAAAAATTTCCACCTTAAGTTCTTTAATCTCATTGCCAGACATTTTATCAATTATTCCCAATGCCTTTTTTAATTCCTCTAAGGTCTTATCATAGTTTACCTGTCTTATGTAAACATCTGCGATTTTTATCATAGTTCTGGCGCTATCCTCTTTTTTATTCAGTTTTTCAAATATATCTAATGCCCTGGTATAATGTTCTAGCGTAGCTGGAAAATCAGAAAGATTTCTATTTACTTGGCCTTGCCCAAGTAAAGAATATGCTTCAAAAACCCTGTCTTCAATATTTTCATTTGTTGCTACTCGAAACAGCTTTTTATAAGTCGCTGTTGCTTTTTCATAGCTGCCAATAAAATTCAGCACCTCTGCTTTATTGTTAAGACATCGCATCAATAAGGTAGTTAAATCAACGGCTCTGTTTTCTTCGGTTCTCTCCTTTTTAGCTCTCCCTGAGATACCAGCAAAAAGTGGCGTCTTCTCAGCAAATTCTTCAAAGATTTCGGCAAAGATTTCTCCATATTTTTTCTTTTTTTCTTCTGAAGAAGAAAACGACCAAAAGAAGTCTGACCAATTTTTGATATAGGTTTTATCAATATTGGCAGTAGAGACAAGAATCATTTTTACATCTTCAATATCCTTTTGTTCAAGGGAAACTATTTTCATCACAATTACATCTTCTGCGGAGGCAAAATATACGGGTTGGTTATTCAGGATGAATTTTCTTCTTCTTTGAATAAGTTGTTGGTCAAAGGGAATAGGAGAAGAAAACATAATGTCAATACTTGCATTGGTTTCTGAATCAATTAGGAGAAGATTTCTAAATTGATTTGCTTTAACAAAGGAAAGGATTTTTTCCTTTATAGGAGTCTTATTTTCTGCAGAAAAGTATGTGGAAAATTCTGAGACGTCTTTTGGTTCTGGCTGATTGATAGTAGTAATGGATTCGGGGAATTTTAAGGATAATTCGGGCATAATGTCAAGGATTTTGTGGAGTTGTTCTGGAAAGATACCGA
>JACQXR010000065.1 GCA_016208585.1 candidate division TA06 bacterium
AACGAATGATTGTTTTAAGGTAGAACCGGGTAAAGATGGCAGAGGCGTAAAATACGCCTCTGCCTTTTGCGCTTGTTAAACTTTATGCGAGGAGGTTCTACCATGAGAATGGCATTTGTTGTTGCTCTTTCTTTGCTTATTCTCCCATGTTCAGTATTCTCTCTCGGGGCGAGTGAGTACAATATGCGTATGACCGAGGATGGGAAAATCAAGATAGAAAAGAAAGAATACCCCTCCCTTTTTCCCTCCACTTATCAAGGGGTGGAGAAAGTGGGGTCCGAAATAAAATCCCTCACTGGTTGCGAATGGACTTCAGTTCCTTATCAATCTCCGGACGCGTTATTTTTTCATGCGATGATTTATGATAGTGACAAGCACAGGATGATTATTTTCGGGGGCTGTAATGGAGATGGCTGGTTAACCGAGACCAACGAAGTCTTTGCCTTAGATCTCACAGAAATGAAATGGGAACAGCTTTTCTGCTCGGGCTCAAAACCATTTCCGAGGGACGGCCATTGTATGGTATATGATGCGGTCAATCAGCGAATGATTGTATTTGGAGGAGGTCATTTCGTTGAAATGCTATATTTTCAGGATGTCTGGGCTTTAGATATGAACACCTTGGAATGGGATAGTCTCACTCCATCGGGGAATCCTCCCCAAGGAATGTTGCATCCCAGAGCAATTTATGACCCGGTGAATCAAAGGATGGTTGTTTTTGGGGGATGTGACCAGACAACCTGTTACAACGATGTTTATACTTTGAGTTTAACTCCTGGAGGCGAAACTTGGACAAAGCTTACATTTTCAGATAGTCTTCCTGCACCGAGGTACAGGCACAGCATGGTATATGACCCAATTGAAAGACGGGCTGTAATTTTTGGCGGAAGAAGCGATTCCGGCCGGTTAAACGACCTCTGGTCGCTTGATTTGACTTTGGGAAGCGAAAGCTGGACCAAACTTAGCGCTACCGGCGATATTCCCTGTCCCAGGCGTAATCAGGGCACAGCCTATGATTATATTCATCATAAGATGTTCATCTTTGGAGGAGACAGCGTGGGAAATGAATATCCCGGTGTCGGCGGGGTTAGTCTCAACGATATTTACGCTCTGGATTTGGATTCGCTTAAATGGACCAATGTTACCCCAGCTGATGGTTTGCCAGAAAGGCGCCGGGCGCCGGTAGCCATTTATGATCCAAAGGCCAACAAAATGCTGAACTACGGCGGATGGCTGGGAGACAGTGATAGGTATCTCTTTAATGATTTGTGGGCCTTTGATTGCACTGCCTTGCAATGGCAGAGGCTCTATCCTGCTAATAGTTCTCCTTCGGCCAGGTATGGGCATAATTCTATTTATGATGCAACAAATCATAGAATGGTGGTGTTTGCCGGAACAGACGGGGGATTTGCAGAGGCAGCAAGACATGATGTTTACACTTTGGATCTAAATACTCTATCATGGAACCAGCTTGGTTTCACTGGAACGGAGCCGGCAACGAGAATTCTTCCCGTAGGGGTATATGATAAAACAAACCAAAGAATGGTTATTTTTGGAGGTCCCGGCACCACGGACACTTCTACCTGGTCACTTGATTTAACCAAAGGAAATGAGCAATGGGTAAAACTTTCTCCCACGGGGACACGGCCGTCTACCCCAACTAACCAATGGGGAACATATGACCCGGTAAACGAAAGAATTGTTTCCTATAGCGGTCTAAGCTCGGCTGGCGCAGGCGATACCTGCTGGACATTAGACCTTGCCCCGGACTTTGAAAACTGGCAGAAAATATATACCCCGGTGGATGATGCGCTTGACCGGGGTTGGGTGCCGGTTTATGATTCGCTAAACCACCGCATGATCACGGCAGGGTACAATAGAAATTTGTGGGGGCTGGATTTAACTTTGGGAAGCGAGCAGTGGACGCTGTTAAGAGATTCAATCCCTCAATCCCATTACTATTCCAGCGCTATTTGTGACCCGGTCCATCAGAATATGGTAGTCTTTGGCGGTGATGCTGACGGCCTGGTTACCAACAGAACCTTTGTTTATGCTTTACAGGACAGCTTTCCGGGTTATGAACTGTTACCTTCGGGCGGCCCGCCAAATTCCAGATGGTATCATACCGCAATTTACGACCCCCAAGGTTACAGGATGATAGTATTTGGCGGATACAATCAACAAATAGATGTTACCCCTAAAGGCACTTGGCGTGACACCTGGATATTAACCTTGCCCAATGAAGCCGATACCCTGCCCCCCACTGTAACCCTGCTTTACCCCAACGGCGGGGAAAGCTTTGCCGCCGATAGCTTGGCGCCCATTAGGTGGAGCGCCAACGATGAGACGAAAGTGACCAGGATAGACCTGTTTTTCTCCATAGATGGCGGGCTTAGTTATCCCGACACCATAAGGCTGTGGGCGACTGTGGATACGCCATATGTGTGGAAGGTTCCCAATAAAAGTTCAAAGACCTGCAAAATAAAAGTAATCGCCTATGATAGCGGCTATAACCAGACAGAATACAGAAGTTTGAATTTAGAATGGGACAGAACGCTCCAAACCCGTTTAAACAATTAACAACTATCAATTATCAATTGCCGCAGGCCGGGCAGGTGAGCCTTAAGATTTACAACATTGCGGGACAGGCGGTGCGAACGCTGGTCGATGAAGATAAGAAGGTGGGAAGCTATGAAGTTGTGTGGGATGGCAAGGATGAGAGCGGGCAAGCTGTGGCAACCGGGGTGTATTTGTATCAAATAAAAGCCGGCAAACAGGGCGACATCAAGAAAATGATAATGTTGAAATAAGGCCGACTTATTTGACTAAAGGCTGGAGTAAAACTCCAGCTTTTTTTAACAAATTGCGAAAAACATCGCAAGGGCTACTTAAACAAGTTCCAAAATAAAGTATTTCGGCTGGCCAATCTTGACAAAAAGTGATTTTTATAGTATACTAAGTAGTGTTTTTGATTGCCGTTCAACCATGTAAATCTTTTTCGCACAAAGACACACACAGCACAGAGAGTATTATCCATTGAACTTCATGGCGATACCACCTTGTGATTTCATCACGGCAGCTTACCGTAGCATTTACTTGGTGTTCTTGGCGGCTTGGTGTGATGAAAAGAAATCCTGAACAGTTATATAATTACGGAGAATATCCTATCGGAATCTTAAGGTAAGGAAAACAGAAAAACTGATTTTCTTCCTGCCAGCCGACGATGCCGTTTGAAACATCTGTTCAACGGCTCTTTGTTGTTTTTCTGTTTCCCAAAAACTTTAAACGGTAGGATATTTCTATATCCATGGTAATTTAATGCGTAAATTATTTATTTTAGTTCTATCGCTGTTCCTGCTGGCGCTTCCCGCCTTGGCGGCCAAATACGTCGGAGAGTTTTTGAGTTTTGGCTTGGGCGGCCGGGCCTTAGGGTTGGGCGGCGCTTATGTTTCCCTGGCCGACGACGGGTTCGCTTCATACTGGAACCCTGCGGCCACCGCCCTCTCCAGCCATCAGCTTATTTTCAACCATTCTTCCAATTTTGAAGGTCTTTTGACCTACGATGCCCTGGGCTACAGCCGCCCGGTCAGTAACGGCGGGCTGGGGCTGGTCTTCGTCCGGCTGTCCATAAAAGGGATCCCCTATACCAACGAGGCCCTGGTGGACCTCAACGGCAACGGGCTGATGGATCCTGGGGAACGGCTGAACTATGGTCTGATCACCGATATCCAGGACGCCGAATCGGCCCTGTTCCTGAACTACAGCCGAATATACCGCAAGGATATTTTCTGGGGCGCCAACCTAAAGTTAGTTAATAAGTCGGTAGGCTCAAACAGCGCCTGGGGCCTTGGACTGGATGCCGGCGTTATAACCTTGCTGCCCCACGATCTTCGGCTGGGCCTCAATCTGCAGGATATTACCACCACCTACCTGGCCTGGGATACCGGAGAAAAGGAGATCATCTCCCCGGCCGCCCGGCTGGGGTTCTCCTGGAACCCGGATTTTGCCGGCAACCAGGCCCTGACCATCTCGGCCGGGTTTGACATCGGGTTTGAAGGACGGCGGATCGCCTCGCAGTACTATCTGGGAAATTTAAGCGCCGATTCCCACTACGGCCTGGAATATGTTTTAAAACAACGGCTGGCCCTGCGGCTGGGTTCCGACCTGGGTCGTCTGGCGGCCGGGACCGGCCTGAAGTTGGGACGTTTTAACTTTGATTACGCCTATCTGGGAAGCCAGGACCTGGGCAACAGTGCCAGGCTTTCGGCCTCATTAAGCTTTTGATCTTTTTAAAATTTTTATGACCGCCCTTAATCTGCAGCGCGAAATCAGGCGCAAATCATTTCATATGCTGGCCGGGCTGGCCGTCCCTTCCCTTTATTACGGGGCATTCTTGTTGGAGCAGGCCACCGGCAAACCTTACACCTATCTGGCCAAGTGGGTCCTGTTGGCCGCCGCCGCCGCTACATTGGCTTTAGACATTATCAGGCTGCGCCATCAGTTCATCAAGATAATATTCATCGACATCTTCGGCCCCCTGCTGCGCCGGCACGAGATCGACGCCCTGACCGGGGCCACTTATTTGATGATGTCCTCGCTGGCCTGCGTCCTGCTGTTCCAGCCCTTCGTGGCCATGGCCTCGATTTCTTTCCTGGTGATCGGCGATGCCCTGGCCGCCATGGTGGGCCGCAACCTGGGACGGACCAAGTTTTTTTTGAAATCCTTTGAGGGCACGGCCGCCGGTTTCGCCGGATGCCTGCTGATCGGAACTGCTTTGATGTTCCTGCCCTATTCCGATCTGAGCCTGTCCCGGATGGTGATCGGAGCAGCCGTGGCCATGATCGTCGAGTTGCTGCCCATCCCGCTGGATGACAATATCCGGGTGCCCCTGGCAGCCGGCACTGTGATGCAGTGGATAGTTCCTTGAAATATTTTAATAATTAAAATATGTGTACAGTCTGCACCTTAATATTTTTAATTTTAATCGCATCGTTTCTCTTCGTTTTCGTGGATTGCCATACTAAAAACAAAGCGGGCCCTACCTGCGTTTGTTTGCTGGCCTGTTGCCATAATTCGGCCCCAGCCAGCAGTTATGCCTTTACCCCGCCCCATATTTTCATTGTCTTAAATATTGCCGATGTTCTGAATACCTTTCAAATATACAGGCTGGAAATAGAACACCCTCCAGGGCGGAGCCCCTCTTAAAATGGACTACGAGATCTCTCCCTCTCGCGCCTGCGACTTTTTTTACTCCAGCCTAATCTATATATTTTATTTCTGGATTCCTGCACCAGCAGATCTAAGGCCTGCCCCCGCCATGACATTTGACATTTTCCTTTAGCATAACCAAAAAAACAAATAAACCCACCACAACCCAAATTTAGGAGGCCCCATGTCCCTGAAAAAACTTTTAACCGCAGTCCTGGCCTTGTCGCTACTGCTGATGTCTTCTTTGGCCCTGGCCGCCGAAAAGAAAAAAGCCGCCAACCCCGAAGAACTGATGTATCAGATAGCCCAGTTGAATCTGAATTACCAGCAATACGCCGAAGCCATCGCCGCCTTCACCGATCTTCTGGATATCTATCCCAAATCAAAACAAGTCAAGGATTACGCTTATTACTTAGGGCTGGCTTACGAACACTCCGGCGATTATCAGAAGGCCGCCGCGGCATATGAGAAGGTGGTCACCCTGTACAAAGACAAGCCCGGCCAGTTGGCCTTGGCCGACAGCCTGGCCCTGGAAGCCGTGGGCCGCTGTTTCAACAAGAACTTCAAGGAATATTCGGTGATCATCAACGGCCAGCCCATCACCAAGCTGGAGTTTGACGCCAAGTTGGAGAAGGTTCCCGCCCAGTACCGGGCCCAGTTTGAAAACGAGGCCGGCAAAAAGCAGTTTATGGAAAGACTGGTCCAGAAAAAGCTTTTATACGACGAGGCTGTCAGGACCGGAATAGCCAACGACCCGGCCATTAACCAGCAGTTGGATGATAACCGTTACGACATCATGATCCGCGGCCTGTACAATAAGGAAGTAACCCTAAAATCACAGCCCGCCGAGGAAGAGGTCAAAAAGAACTACCAGGCCAATAAGAATAATTATAAGATAGCGGAACAGGTCAAGGCCCGCAACATCATATTAAACACCAGGGCCGAGGCCGAAAATGTGCTGAAACTGGCCAAAATGAAAAAATCATTTTTTGACAGCCTGGCCATGAAATTCTCGGTATCCGACAATTCCCATCGGGGCGGCGACATGGGCCAGCTGAACCGGGGCGACAATCCCGATCTGGACCAGGCGCTTTTCGTCAAAACGCCCAAGGGCAAGATATTATCGATTACCCCCATCTCCCCAAAATACGCGGTGGTCAAACGAATTAAAAAAGACAAATCCAAGCTGCACCTGCGCTGGATGGTGTTCAACACCGAGGCCGAAGCGAAAAAAGCAGTGGCCGAGCTTAAGGCCAATCCTGATCAGTTTGACAGCCTGGCCGGCAAGCTTTCGGTTGACGCCGCCACCAAGGACAAAGCCGGAGACCTGGGACTGGTGGATAAATCGCAGGTTGATTCTAAAATCTTTGCCGCGGCCGGCAAGCTGAAGGACGGCGCCTATACCCAGGCCCCGGTCAAGTATTTCACCCAGTATGCCATCTACAAGATCGAGGAAAAGACCCCGGCCGGATTCAAGACTTTTGACCAGGTCAAGGGCCAGATTTCGGGACAATTGCAGCGGGACCGGCAGAAGGCAAACTTTGACAACCTGCTGAACCGGCTCAAAGCCGAGGCTGCCATTACCTACCCCGAAGAAACCCCGGCCGCCCCGGCCCAGCCGGAACAAAAAGAGGACGGCAAGAAGTAGTTTTAGGCTTTGATCCCACTGATAAGAGGCTGGTTGCATACCGGCCTCTTTATTTTTTTTTTTGCCTATTGACATTTCCCCCCCTTAGGTGTATAATGCCAACAGTAACGCATTACGCAGGCCTGCCCACGGCCCCGCTTGCCCCAGCTTGCCCCGCAAAGCGGTGGCAAAGCGAAGCCCTCGCCTTTAGGCAGGCCTGCAAACCGTTCCCTGAACCAAGGGAGGTTTTATG
>JACQXR010000066.1 GCA_016208585.1 candidate division TA06 bacterium
GAGTTTGAGCAGGTTCATAAAATGCTCAACCGGAAAATCTACAATTTGGATCGTTTTTGTAAGTGACCCTAAAATACGGAATCAGTATTTACAATGCTTTGGGAGGTTTTTTGTTGCATATTGCGCATTTTTGAGGTTTATCGGTATGTGCCCGTTTTTCGGTGAATATAGATGGCCTAAAGTAGAACCCCACATACGCAATGCAAAAGCCAGAGGTGTTAATATTATTTTAATCACGCCCCCAATAAAAGAAGTAAAGAATGTCGCTTATGTAAAAGAGGTGATTGGTAATTTAAAAGCGATAGGTGTAACTGTAGTTGCCAGTAGCGGTTTGCACGGTAAAGATATATTCATTGACGATAGAATAATATATACCGGAAGTATGAATTGGACAAGCAATAGAGGGCTTTCGGAAGCCTGCCATAGAATAGATAACCCAGACTATGTAAAATTTTGTGCAGATTTATTGCAGCAAAAAACAATTGAGGTGGCATTAGAACCGCAAAATAATTTGTCCCCTTTAATTTGCCCTAATTGTAAAAGTACAGTTTATCCTCTACAAATTATCAACCAAAAACATTTGCCGACATGGGACAAGCAACCCTTAAAGTTAGGCTGCACAAATCCTAAATGCGGCAAATACATGAGAAAAATAAATGACCGTAAACCATTTCTTTATAAACCCCTTTGTTCAGAAGATGGCGAAACAAAATATCATTTGATAAAATTCAGAAATAAAGATTATTGGGCATGCCCGAAGCATCCAAAAACATGTAAAAAATACCCATTCGTAAAGGGCGATTGTTAATGAATACCTCGGTTAAATACCATTGAAACCCCTCAAAAAATACGGCCAGCATTTTTTGATCTCGCCGGAGGCAGTTCAGAAGATAGTTTCTGCCGTCGCCCTAAATCCCACAGACGCAGTGCTGGAAATAGGCCCGGGCAGGGGTGTCCTGACCGGCCTGCTGGCCGGGCAAGCCGCCTCCGTGCTGGCGGTGGAGGTGGACTCCCGTTTGGCCGAAGAGTTAAAAAAAGAATATTCCTTCTGCAAAAATCTTGTGATCCTGAACAAGGATTTTTTAAAGCTGGACCTGCTTCAGGTTTTGGATCATCACGGCATCAAAAAGTTAAAAGTGGTGGCCAACCTGCCGTATTACATCGCCACCCCCATCCTGGAAAGGCTATTCGCCGTCCGGGACCGGATCAAGACTATCGTGGTGATGGTCCAGCGCGAGATGGCCCAAAGGATGGCGGCGCAGCCGGGAACGGATTACGGCTCGTTCTCGGTGTTCGTCCAGTATTATGCCAGGGTAGAAAAATTGTTCGACGTTCCCCCCGGCGCGTTCTTCCCCCCGCCCAAGGTGACCTCCACTGTCATCCGGCTGACCGCGCGGGAAAAACCCCCGGTACAAATTAAGGACGAAGAAGTTTTTTTCAAGTTCGTCCAAAAAACTTTTTCCCAGCGCCGCAAGATGCTGCGGGCCGTATTCCGCCAAGCTTTCAATTTGGATGAAGCCGGTTTGGCCCTTTTGGCCGCCAAAAGCGGAATTGACCTCAGCCGCCGTCCCCAGACCCTTTCCCTTCCTGAATTTGCCAGACTTTACGAATGTTTCCATGAATGCTAAAAGGAGTTTACGGAATGATCCCCAAAATAATTCTAAGCGCCCTGCGCCCCAAACAATGGACCAAGAACCTGGTGCTTTTTGCCGGCCTGATATTCTCCCAGAACCTTGGCCATCCGGTATTGCTGTTAAAGACCTTGGTCTCCTTTGCCCTATTCTGCCTGCTGTCGGGAGCGGTCTATCTCTTTAACGACCTGGCCGACCTGAAACGCGACCGGCTGCACCCGGTCAAACGGTTACGGCCCGTGGCCAGCGGTGCCCTGACGCCCCAATTTGCCCTGCTGCTGGCCCTGGTATTGAGCCTGTTTTCTCTGATTGTTTCTTTTTATCTGAATACTCTTTTCGGCCTGATGGCTTCGGCCTATTTTGTTTTGATGCTGCTCTACAGTTTTGCTTTAAAGAAAATGGTGATCGTTGACGTCTTCGTCATCGCCGCCGGTTTTGTTCTGCGGGCGGTGGCCGGGGCCGAGGCCATAGCGGTGCCGATCTCGGACTGGCTGTTGATCTGCGTCATCCTGCTGGCCCTGTTTTTAGCCCTGGCCAAAAGGCGGCAGGAACAAGTTCTTTTGACCGGCGAAGCGCCCGGCCACCGGACGGTTTTGACCGAGTATCCCCGGAAATTTTTGGATCAGATGATCTCGGTAGTCACCGCTGCCGCCGTGGTTTGCTACAGCCTGTACACCCTTTCGCCCGAGACCGCGGCCAAGTTCGGCAACAGCAACCTTAAATACACCATTCCCTTCGTGCTTTACGGGATATTCAGGTATCTTTATCTGATTTATAAAAAGGAAGAGGGCCAAAGCCCGGAATTGGCCCTGCTGGCCGACGCCTGGCTTTTAGGGGACCTGGCGCTTTATGTCCTCGCCGTTTGGCTGGCAATATATCTTTGATCTTGAAACTATCCGCAGTCACTGCTGTCCCAATATTAGTCAAAGAGTACCAATTGGTTAGAAAAATGGAGGTCTTGAGATTGGGAATCGATCTCTGAAAACGCCTGTAAAATGGGCTCTTTTTCAAAAAGGGATATACTCAAAACCTGTAAAATGCTGTAGAGACTTGCCCGAAGGTTTAATCGTTTCTTTACTATGGCTACCAGCACGTAGATTGATACGGCAATCCAGATCTGCGACCTAACGGCATTATCGGAAGTGCCGTAAAACCCTTTGATGCCTAAATTCTGTTCTTCGTCATAATAGCGAATCCTTCGCAGCTTCTCCGGGTAATCTTGTGATGCCTGATAGTTTGCGCAGACCACCACTTGATCGCTCAGTATGCCGGACTTTTTATCGACCGGTGATGAATACAGCCGTCTTAGCCTGGTATTGCTTTTAGCCGGGATTACAAAGAAAGCCTGGGAACGGTGTATCTTGTAGAGTCGGGAAAAATCTAAATATCCCCGGTCTATCATATAGTAAGCGCCAGGCTCGACCGGCAACCCATCAAGCACCGTTACATCATGGACGTTTCCTTTGGTAATGCTGATAAACACTGGGATGTTGCCATGCAGGTCCAGCAGCGTATGCAGCTTGACCGCCGACTTGGTTTTCTTGAAATGAGCCCAGGGAAATAACGAGGCGCATAAATCTATCGTGGTCGAATCAAACGCGTAAACCAATTCTTGCAAATCCACAACAAACTCATCGTGGGCGTAATGGCCGGGCCGTCTGGATCAAGACTTGAGCGAAGTCTGCATAAATACGCCAATCCCGTTGTTCATTGGCGTTCGCCAAGGTATTCCGGCATACCGTTCCTCTGATACCGATATGATCATGAGTATCGGCTAATGTCTTGTTATGATGCAATTAAATGAGACTATACTAATAAGAATTCAATTCGTCTTCCGTCTAAATGTTGAACCTTCATGTTGTTCAGTCGTTGTAATGCCGGCTCCAGTTTTGTCATGCTTTGCGGATCTTTGGTATTGCGCTTGAGTCTGATCCGCCGGACATCTTTCGTCAGCTCGATCTCTGCCGGCATCAGCAGGATGGTGTGAAGAAACTTAGCCAGGCTCATCGAACGTCGTGCAAGACACTCATTCAAAAACCAGCTACTCAGATTCACCAAGGCGATTCTAAAATACGTCATGATCTGGTCAAGTTCCACGTCGATTCGATAGACGTCGTCTTTCCCTTGAAGGCGCAACCACTCCTTTTCGTGTTGGCGTAGCCTGTGAAGATCCTTCCCCCACTCGGATTCAATCGATTTTATCTGGCGTTGATATCGGACAATCTCACTGGAAACCGACTTCAAACGGATCCTCGTCTCCTTGTCGACAACGCGTTTACCCGCCACTACCCGGCTTTGGCAATGAAGGCGACGCTCTTTTTCGATGAGGGTCGCCAAATACTGCTCTTGGTCGGCAATCGCTTTCAGTGGGACGTGCAGGCTTTGCCGTAACCCTGTAATCAGGTCCTGCAGTTTCTTCTGAGCCTGTCGGACATTTTCATCGGGTAATTTCTTTTTTCCGTAACCCGCAACCCGGTTCAAGCATGCAAACGACTTCATGCTCCTGAATTGCAGTTCCTCGTTTGGCCAGCGATTAAAGTAGGCTTTCACCACCTGGCTGGCCCCCACCGCTTCCTTGGGAAGACTGGTGATCAGCACAGTTCGCTTCCCGTGATCCCAATCGATGCGCACGGCACGGACCACCACCAGATACCCCTTCTCCCGGGAATCCTCCAGTTCCAGAAGGCAATCCCGCAGCGTGGCCTCTCCAAAATAGTAGCGTTTGGCGCGCCCTTCAGCGCGTACCTTCCTGGGCTTCCACTGGTTGTCATCCAACGCCGTGATGTAGTGATACTTGTCCTGCTTGGCAAAGGCCCTTAACGTCCCCACCCCGTTGCCGGCGGCATCCATGACAATGACTCGCCTCACCGGCAGGCGCGGACCAGAACCTTCCAGCGTGTCTTCGATCTTTTCAAACATTCCTAATATGTGTTCCCCCACCGGCGCCTTTCCGGCATAGGTTTCCAGATACACTGGACGACCGAACCCATCATGGACGAACACCTGTTCCAGACACCCCATGACCCGTCCGAGCATGGTCACCTTGTTCTGTTTGACCCTTTTCTTAGACCACAGAGGTTTAGTATTCCCGTCCACGTAGTAGCACAGAAACGGAACCTCGGGTGGACTGTCCTGAAGCTTTCTCCAGTGCCTCTGCCAAAAAGACACCTGGTCGCGCAACAGTTGGTTCGATATTCCCAGGTACTTCAGTTCCCGTAGAAATTTGTCCAAAGTGTCGTGCTGGTAGTTGTAACCGCAAAAATGCTCCAGAGCATTTCCTAACGGACCATTTGCTGAACGGGTAGTCCCGTTGAGGGTAATGAGCGGCAAGGCCAGAATCCCAAGACATTTACGTTGTAGAATGAACTCACTCGCTTGGAACAAAGCCATTCGTGAGTAATTCTTTCTCGCCCGCTTCTCCTCCACCGAGGCAAAGCGCCGTACACGTACGTCTTCCCGACGGTTGTAGTCCCCGCTGAACTGTCCCAACCGGTTGCGCCCCTTGCGGTCACGGCTCAGCCTCTGCCGAGTGAATGCGACAGTCCCGTAAAAACGATCCCGCTCTTGGACTATCACTTCGGCGCTATGTTTCACCCAGTCCAGATGCAACGCCAGCGCTCCGATGATTTCAAAACCACCGCAGGAAGTGAAAATCCTTTTAGATTCCTCAGGACGTGGCCACGGAATATGTTCTCCTGCTTTCTTGAGGAAGCGGCCAGCGGTGGAACGATCCACCCGTATTCCCAGAGTGGTTTTCAAAGATTCACACATCTTTTGTAGGCTCAGGCGAGGGTTCGTGCGGTGAACTCCTCGGAGAAACCCTTCTGCATCCGGAGTAAGTTTCCGGTGATTTCCTTTGCTGCGTCCATCTAGGAGACTCTCCATACCTTCTGCCGCCAAACGAGCTTTATAGCGGAAATACTGAGGCCGACTGAAAGAGACCTCGTGTTTTCGCAGGTAGTCGACCACAGACAAGTTCGAGGTGGCGATTTTTTGCACAAGTAAAGATATCTCTTTTGGCTCCAGGGAATACCTCAGGCACGCTCATAATAGTTGCATATATTTCGCAGGCGGGATAAGTATACCATAGAGTCTCTTCTAATTGCAACATATTTTATATTAGCCGAAAGTCATGTGATAACACTTATTAATCGTCTCATAATAGAAATAACATCACGCGCATATTCAGTAGTCGCATAAGTGCCCATGACAGTATAAACATCAATACTATACTGTATTTTCTATGTTACTTTCTGACCAAGAAAGTAACCAAAGAAGTCTTGCCGCCCAGCAATTTCTGGAGGTCACTGTATCCATGGCCTAAATTCATTGATAACTTTCAACACCCTGTGCTCTTGGCACAGTGAAATAACTAAAAGGGAAAGTTTGAAA
>JACQXR010000067.1 GCA_016208585.1 candidate division TA06 bacterium
ATGTTGCCGGTGCAAAAAATGATAGGTGGCAGTGTGGGCAAATTGGGGGAAACGTTTTCCGTGCAGATAAGGTTGATTGATTTAAGAACTGCAAGAGTTGAAAAAACGGCCACCCAAGATTGCAACCAGAAAATGGACTATCTTCTTACAGATGAAATGAAATTTATTGCCAACGATATATCCGGAAAAATTGTGCCCCTTGGCGGTGGGTCTGATGGAAATCAACCAATAAAACAAAATATAGTATATAGATATCAATTGGGTGTGTTTAGTATTGGAAGGTTGGACAAATTTAGCAATGGGATTCGTAACGAAATTGAAATACCAGACAGTATTAAAAACCAATTAAGTAATGGTGCCTGGGGTTGGTTTGGGCTTATAGTGCCAGGCGGTACTTTTTACCCAGCACATAAACCATTGCACGGGTTAATATTTCTAGCTGCAGAAGGTGCTTTAATATATTGGGCAAATACAGATGGATCATCACCCGAAAGCCCCGGTTTGTTATTTTTAGAGCTACATTTAGGGCAATGGATTTGGGGCATGGTAGAACTTGGAAAATACAATAAGAAGATATTGGGTAAAAATTATAAATTAGCTTTTAATGTTTATCCTGAAGAAGTCAATATTAAAACAGCTATTGTGCTGAATTTTTAAAAGCAATGTACCAAGACGTTTCCCAAAATCTTGACTTTCCCGAACTGGAAAAAAGAGTATTAAAATTCTGGGAAGACAACAAGACCTTTGAAAAGCTGGCAGCCCGTAACCGCGGCTCGGCAAAACGTTTCCGCTTCATGGACGGGCCCATCACCGCCAACAACCCCATGGGGGTGCACCACGTCTGGGGCCGCACCTACAAGGACCTGTATCACCGCTACAAGGCGATGCAGGGTTACGACGCCCGCTACCAGAACGGCTTTGACTGCCAGGGCCTGTGGATCGAGGTGGAGGTTGAGAAGGAACTGGGCTTCAAGTCCAAGCGCGACATCGAGGCCTACGGCATCGAACGTTTCGTCAACCGGTGCAAGGATCGGGTGGACAAGTATTCCAAGGTCCAGACCGAACAGTCCATCCGCCTGGGGCAATGGATGGACTGGGATAATTCCTATTTCACCATGGCTCCGGACAACAACTACGCCATCTGGCACTTCCTGAAGAAATGCCACGAGCGGGGCTGGATCTACCAGGGCACCGACGTGATGCCCTGGTGCGCCCGCTGCGGCATCGCGCTTTCGAATCAGGAGATCGCCACCGAGGGTTATCAGGAGATGACCCACAAGAGCGTCTATATCCAGCTGCCCATCGTTGGACGGGACAAGGAATATCTTCTGGTCTGGACAACCACGCCATGGACATTGACCTCCAACACCGCGGTGGCGGTGCATCCCGACTTCACCTATCTCAAAGTGCGTCAGGAAGGCAACGTTTATTACATGGCCAAAGGGCGCAAGGAGGTCCTTAAAAAGGACTATGAGACCATCTCGGAGCTGCCGGGCCGGGAGCTGGTGGGGCTGAAGTACCAGGGCCCGTTCGATCACCTGGAGGCCCAGAAGGGAATTGAGCACCGGACCGTAGCCTGGAAGGAAGTAACCGAGGAGGACGGCACCGGTATGGTACACATCGCCCCGGGCTGCGGCAAAGAGGACTTTGCCCTGTCCAAGGTTGAAAACCTGAAAGTGGTGGCACCCCTGGATGAGGCCGGGATATACCTGCCGGGATTCGACTGGCTGAGCGGAAAAAATGTCAACGACGTGGCCGAGGCCATCGTCGAAGACCTGAAGAAACGGGGCGCGCTGTACTACGCCCACAAGTTCACCCACCGCTATCCCGAATGCTGGCGCTGCCATTCGGAGCTGGTGTTCCGCTTAGTGGACGAATGGTTCATCAGCATGGGGCCGGTCTACGACAAACCCTACGATCAGGTGACCGCGGAGGAAAAGAAGAACAGCCTGCGCTACCGGATCATGGATTCGGTCAAGCAGGCCCGCTGGATCCCGGACTTCGGCCTGGACCGGGAGCTGGACTGGCTAAAGAACATGGATGACTGGTGCATTTCCCGCAAGCGTTACTGGGGGCTGGCCCTGCCTATCTTCAAGTGCGTCTGCGGCAACCTTGAAGTGATAGGAAGCTATCAGGAGTTGAAGAAATGCACCGTAGCTGGCTGGGATAAATTCGAAGGGCACACACCGCATCGGCCATGGCTGGATGACATCCGTATATCGTGCAATAAATGCGGCCGAGAGGTGGCTCGGATCCCCGATGTCGGAAATGTTTGGTTGGATGCAGGGATCGTGATGTTCTCCACAATAATGCCTCTGGATAAGTGCTACACCCCGGACAAGGAGAACTCCGGGAAGTATCGATACGATCCTACGCAAGTCTATCCCGAAAATCGGGAATACTGGAAGGAATGGTTCCCGGCCGAGTTCATCACCGAGTGTTTTCCGGGCCAGTTCCGCAACTGGTTCTACGCCATCCTGACCATGAGCACCGTGCTGGAGGGAAAGTCGCCGTTCCAATGCCTGCTGGGCCACGCCCTGGTCAAGGACGAGAAAGGCGAGGACATGCACAAGTCGGCCGGCAACTCCATCCCCTTCGACGAGGCGGCCGGGAAGATCGGGGCCGATCTGATGCGTTGGATGTTCTGCTGCCAAAACCCGGTGATCAACCTCAATTTCGGTTACCACACGGCCACCGAGTTCAAGCGCAAACTTCTGACCCTGCATAACGTTTACTCTTTCTATATCACCTATGCCAAGCTGGACGGATTTGTTCCCCAGGGAAAAAGCCTGGACAAGTGCGAACTGACGCTGCTGGACAACTGGATATTGTCAGAACTGAACCTGCTGGTAAAGGGAGTCCGGGAGAAGCTGGACGACTACGATGTGGCCTCGGCCTGCAAAAAACTGGAGTCTTTCACCGAGGACCTTTCCACCTGGTATGTGCGGCGGTCCCGGCGGCGTTTCTGGAAATCGGAATCCGACTCCGACAAGGAGGCCGCTTATTTTACGTTATATACTTGCTTAGAGACACTGCTGCGTGTCATGGCCCCTATCATGCCGTTCTGGGCCGAGGAGATGTACCAGAACCTGGTGAGGTCGGCCGATCCCAAAGCCCCGGAGAGCGTGCACTTGACCGAGTATCCCTCGGTTGATAAAAAACTGACAGACCAAAAATTGTCCGACGAAATGGCCCTGGTACGCAAGGTGGTCTCGCTGGGCCACGCCGCCCGCAAAGAAGCCAAGCTCAAGGTCCGCCAGCCGCTGGAAATTATGTATGTCGGAAAGATCAATCGTGTTCAATTCGTTGGTATAGCTAAGTACGAAGAAATAATTAAAGATGAAATAAATGTAAAGAAAATAGATTATGCATTAGACATTGATTTCTATCTGAACTGGAAGGTAAAACCTGATTTTACGAAGCTGGGTCCTAAATACGGAAAAGATGCAATTGCAATTGCAAAAAAACTTAGCGCTTTGTCCAGTGATGATATTAAAAAATTCCAACCATACGGTGAAGTGCCAATTGATTTTAATGGCACTATTTTCCAGGTTAATTATAACGATTTCACTAGAGAAAAGGAAGCGCAAGAGGATTACGCGATGCAAGAAGAAAGCGATTATGCGGTAGTGCTAAAAAAACAGCTTTCACCCGAACTTCTATCCGAAGGCTGCGCCCGGGAGCTGGTGCATGGGATCCAGAACCTCCGCAAGGAATCGGGCTTTGAAGTGTCCGACCGGATCACGGTCATATACCGGACGGATCCCGAACTGTCGGCGGCCATCGAAAAATTCAAAACCTATATCATGAACGAGACCCTGGCCCTGAACCTAACAACGGGATCGCCGGAAACAGCCGGGCAGCAAATTCAGATCAACGGCCATCCCATCAACTTAGTAATAGAACAGATAAAACCCTAAGGAGGTATCAAACCCTTAAATGAACAAAAAAGAGCTGCAAAAATACGAGGCCATCCTGCTGGACGAAAGAAAGCGCTTCATCACCGAGCTGGCCCAGATCAAAAGCGAGGGGCTGATGGCCAGCCAGAAGGAATCGGCCGGAGACCTTTCCTCGGCCTCCTATCATCCGGCCGATCAGGGTTCCGACACCATGGAAAAGGAAAAGAGCGTGTTCCTGGCCTCCAGCAAGGGCAACGAGCTTTACGAAATTGACCAGGCCCTAATGCGGGCCAAGGACGGCAAGTTCGGGATTTGCGACAGCTGCGGCAAAGAAGTGGATCCGGCCCGGCTGGAGGCCATGCCTTACGCCCGGTACTGCATCAAATGCAGCCGCCAGGCCGAACAACTGGCCAAGAACGGCAACAAAGAGCAATAAGGGACATTTGTGACGAAGATACGACTGCGCAACCGCATCGTTGTGATTACGGCGACCCTGGCGGTATTTGTGCTGGACCGATGGACCAAGCTTTTGGTGGAGTCCCGCCTGGCCCTGGGAGAAAGCTATGAAGTGCTGGGGAAGGTTTTGCAATTTACCCATATCACCAACAGCAACGGAGTGATGGGCATTTCCTTCGGTCCCTTCAGCCGCTACCTGATGCTGCCCCTTTCGCTTTTGGCCATAACCGCAATAGTTTATTTTTACCTCCGCAGCCAAAGCCGGAGCCTGCTCTCAGCCCTGGCCACCGGATTCATTCTGGGCGGGGCGGCCGGCAACATGCTGGACCGGTTCCGCACCGGGGTGGTGACGGACTTCATAGACTGCGACATGCCGGACATCATCATTCACCCGTTCAAGGCGGGGATCCTGAAATTTCCGGGATTTTATCTGGACCGTTGGTATACCTTCAACATAGCCGACAGCGCAGTGCTGATAGGGGTGACCCTGCTTATTTTTTTTACCATAAAAGAAGAATACCGGGCCAACCACGACCCAGGAACAAAGAAATAACGTATTGTTCAGGCCGGCTTGCCATCACACCAAGCCACAGAGAACGCTAAGAAGTTATCCGCAAATATTATTTTGGATCTGAAGACAGTTGATGAGAAACCGCTTACAGAGAAGCTCTAATAAATTAGATAAAATGGGACACCTTTTATTTGGCAAACTCGCCGCTCAAAGTAATCCATAAAAAAATTCTCTGCGTGTGGCTCTGTGTGAGAAAAAACACCTGATGATATAGTCATAAAACGACGGGCGTAAAATATTTTTTCAATAATGAACAAATTCCGGCGACATAGGCGGCGGCCCTTGGGGTACTGGCCGCTGTTTCTGTTTTTGGCGGCATGGGCTCCGGTGGCCCGTCCTCTTTGGGGACAGGTCACAGCCCAGCAGCCGGGAACGGAGGAGGCCGGACTCCCGCCGGCTACCACTAGCGTCCAGGCCCCGGACTCGTCGGCGGACACCCTAAAGGCCGTCCCGGACAGCGTGGCCGGCTACGGCCAGGGCGGCTGGGACCTGCTTAACGACGATACCGCCACGACCGCCATCCGCTACCAGGCCGACCTGATAGATTACCGGCTGGATCTGAGCCTGATCAGTTTGACCGGCCGGGCCGAGGTGCGGTATAAGGAAATAAAAGTGACCGGGGACAGCATCAGCTTGGACACCAAGAACCAGATGCTGACGGTGGACCAAAACCCGGTGCTGTACGACGGCAACGAGGCCATCAAGGGCGACCGGATGGTTTACGATTTCAAGGCCCGGCTGGGCTGGATATACAACGGCATCACCGATTTCAACCGGGGCCGCTACTGGGGACGCCGGATCCGCCAGGTGGACGACCGGGTGCTGAACATCGACTACGGCCGCTACACCACCTGCGACTGCGATACTCCTCATTTTTACTTCTGGTCGCGGCAGATGAAGATCTACCTCAACGACAAAATAGTGGCCCAGCCGGTGCTTTTGTGCTTCAAGGGGATCCCGGTGCTGGCCATACCGTTTTGGTTCTTTCCCATGCGCAAGGAGCGGCATTCCGGTTTTTTGATGCCCCGGTTCGGCAGCAACAACTATGAGGGAGCCTTCGTAAAGAACCTGGCCTATTATCAGGTGATGGGCGGCCAGTCCGACGCCACGGCCTCGGCCGATTTTCTGGAGAAAGTTGGCTGGCGCGGCAATTTTGAGGCTCGCTACATGATGCCCCCCCGGTTCTCCACCACCTTGAATTTTTCCTACCAGAACGACCGGAACACCGGCTACCGGCGCTGGAGCCTGAACGGGCTATACAGCCAGATGCTGGGCAAGAGGACAAACATCAACGGCAACGCCAATTTCGTCAGCGACCGCAACTATTACACCGATTTTTCCGACAACCGCGCCGTGAGGATGGACCGCAACCTGCATTCCTATCTGGCCATCAACACTCCCTTGTCCACCATCGCCAGCCTGACCGGGGCGGTGGATCATTACAACAATCTTGAGACCAGCACCAAAAGCAGCCGGCTGCCCGATGTTACGGTCAGCCTTTACCGCAAGGATATCATCAAGGGTTTGCTGGGATTCTCCGGCAGTTCCCATTTCTTGGCGACGGATAAGCGGGATACGCTTATGACAGAAAAACACCAAGGCTGGGAGAACCGGATGGATTTAAGCTCCGCCTTCAACATTTTCCGTTGGATAAACGTCAACCCGGGCCTGCATCTTTCCGGGACCTGGTATGACCGGGATACCAGCCAGAACCGTAACGTCCTGCGCTGGCTGTACAGCGAAGGGATGGGAGCCAGCACCACCCTGTACGGGCTGCTCAATATAAAAGGCGGGAAACTTCAGGCCTTGCGCCACGTGGTAAAACCGCAGGTTTTATTCTCCTATTCCCCCAAGATCGACCAGGGCAGGTTCTACGGTTTTTTGGGCGGGGGGCAGGGGGAAAGCAAAACCATGGGTCTTTCCCTGAGCCAGCAATTTCAGGCCAAGTACAAAAAGGACACCACCGAACAAAAGGTAGATCTGCTGACCATCTCCTCCGGCACCAGTTACAATTTTCTGGCCACGGGGGAAAAATGGGGCAGCCTGACCAGTTCCCTGCAGCTCCTGCCCTATGCCAGCCCGTTGGACTGTCAGTTCTCCTGGGAATATAATTTTTACCAGAAGAGGAACCAGTGGGCCCGGCTGGATATAGGCTACAACCTTTCCGGCAAGTGGCTGGGCTGGCTGGAGCCCAAGGACTCTACTGAAGCGTTAATCCCTGCGCCCGATTCCACCGCTATCAGCACCCAGACTGATTCCCTGGCTCAGTCCGCCGCCCTGCCGGCCGATACCTTGATAGCCGACAGTCTCGGAACTGTCTCGAATACCGCCGCCCCGGCCCCCAAGCCGGCCAAGGGCCTGCCCTGGTCCATCAGCCTGGGCTTCGGCCAGAACTGGCAAAAAAACATGGGGGTCACAGGATCCGACCTGACCGGATCGGCGAATTTTAACCTGACCAGGAACTGGAGCATCAGTTACCGGCGCTATTATAATATCAAAACCGGGGAGATGATCTCCCAAGACTATTCGCTGTTCCGGGACCTGCATTGCTGGGAGGCCAGGTTCTCCAGTAGCAAAAGCCGGGACAAGTGGTCATACATGTTCGTGATCCGGCTTAAGGCCATTCCCGAGGTCAAACTGGAAACCAAATCCGGCCGGGTGGTGGGGTATCAATAGACAGAGCAATTTATTTGAAAAAACCTCTGGACAAACTTACTCATAAAATGTTAATCTAATGCGTTAGACACCAACTGCGTGAAATCCTGCCCGTAACTATATTATAAATATTGGGGTGGTGAGAACGTTGAACTACCCCGCCGCCAGCGGGCGGAGTATCTTTTCCCCACTCCCTCGCACGTTACCATTCAAAAAGCAATAGTCTGTTTTTGTAGACTCAATGAGATGTCTGCCCGAACTCCTCTTTATTCGTCATTCGGATTCGGTAACCCCACCGCAAGCGGGCGGGGTATTTAAAATTTTAAAGAAAATGCCGGGGTTAGATAACGCCAAGCTGCTGGCCGAGGGCAAAGCGATAGCAAAGGTCCTTGAAACGGCCGACGCCGAACAAGAGATAATTTGCCAAAGTTGATAAGTAATCTGCGTAAATCTGCGGATGAAAAAGTCCGGGCATATTACTTGAGGTGATTTTCGAAATTGTTTATCTCCTCCATAAAAAATATTACAGGATATCAAAATGAAAAAGGCCGGACCGGAATATTTTTACACCGTTTACCAGTCGCCGTTAGGCCCGTTGTACCTGATAGCCAGCAGCAGGGGCATTGTGGCCCTGCGCTTTTCCAAGCAATCTTTTGACCAGATGCTAAAAAACAAATATTTTGCCGGGGCAAAACCGGTAAAATCTGAGCAGCAATTTAAATCAATGACCAAGCAGCTGGACGCTTATTTCAAAGGCCGTCCGGTTAAATTCGTCTATAAGGCGGACATCTCATTCGGCACCAGATTTCAAAAAGCCGTCTGGCAGAAACTGGCGGAATTGCCGCCGGGACAGCTTATTACCTATGGAGCCTTGGCCCGGGAGATAAAAAGGCCCAAAGCTTTCCGGGCGGTGGGCCAGGCGGTGGGGGCCAACCCCCTGCCCATCATCATCCCCTGCCACAGGGTGATCTCCTCCAGCGGCAGGCTGGGTGGTTTTATCGGGGGCATCGGCTTAAAGAAAAAACTTTTAAAACATAGAGGAAATAAAAATATGATCCAAAGCCAGAGCGGATCCGAAAGGCGGAGGTTCTTGCGCCTCCCGGTGGAGATCAAGGTTCATTTTAAAGCTCTCAAGGAAGGGGCGCTGGATGTCAAAGGGTTAAAACCGGCCCGGGCCAGGAACCTGAGCACCGGCGGAGTGCTTTTCTCCGCGGTTAAAAAAATGACGGCCAACGAGGTGCTGCAGATGAGGATCAATTTCATCCGATCGGGCCAGCCGGTAGAAATGGCGGCCATTGCCAGGGTGGCCCGCTGCCAGAAAGCCAAAACCGGGTATAACGTGGGAGTGGAATTCCTGCAGGTCTATTCCGAGGACCTGAAAACCCTGAAAAATTTCATTGACCGGAAGGCCAAAACCCAAAAGCAACTGTAAAAATTGCTTTCCAATTTTATAAGAGATATTGTATAATTATCTATGCAACAGAGTTAGGATATATCTTGCCCGCGAAACACGCTAAAATTAAAATATTTTTCGGGTGTTTTGCGTTTTTTACGGGGAAAATGAAACTTAAGGGCGATTAGCTCAGTTTTGGTTAGAGCGCTTCCTTGACATGGAAGAGGTCACAGGTTCGAGTCCTGTATCGCCCACCATAGAGGATTTGGGGTTATGGATTTATCCGTAACCCTTTCGTATTTAGCAGGTATAGCAGGTTCAAAGGCACGGGATAGTTTCCTCACGGAGGGAGCTATTTTTTGTTGCCTCAAACACGGGAAATCGCGTAAACAAAGGCTTTCGGGCACTTATCAAGGGATTCAAGGATAACATGTAGGCAGCATAACGTTTCTCTTCCATGTCACCTATCAGGAAGCGATCTTTGCCCAGGTCTGCAAAGCTAAACACCTTCTCGGCCGATTTATACTGAGTTGCAATTTACATATTACATGTGGTATAATCTCTAAAGAAAGAAATTATTACTTTGGAGATAACCATAAGAAAACCAACGTCACTTCCAGAAGGATCAAAAGAACAACTGCTTGAACTACCGAAAGGAACGAAAACAAAATCTGAATTTCAACGGGTTCAATGCGTATTACTCCGGGCCGCCCTGGGTTTAACTCCAGAACAAATAGCTGAATTCCTCGGTTGGCATCCTGTTTCGGTGCGCCGGGTTCAAGCGGCCTACCTTAAACAAGGACCGACCGCCTTACAGGTTTTAGAACGCGGCGGCAGATATCGCGAGAATATCAGTTTGGTTGAGGAAACTGAATTACTCAAGCCGTTCTTGGCACAAGCCGAAGCTGGGGGCATTATAGCTGTTACCGAAATCAAAACCGCATATGAAAAACACCTCGGGCATGCCGTGCCGCGATCAACGGTCTATCGCATACTGGAGCGACATGGCTAGCGGAAATTAGTTCCCCGCCCTAAACATCCCAAAGGGGACCCGGCTGTTCAAGATGCTTTTAAAAAAACTTTGCACAAACCCTCAGCCGAGAGCTTCGGCAAAAACCGGCACAGTATGAAACCGTACGGGTGATGTTTCAAGACGAGGGTCGGTTTGGGCGAATCAACGCCCCACGCCTGCCCACGGCCCTGCAAAGCGGAGCCTCGCCTTTAGGCGGGGCATGGCGTGCCGAAACGCACTCTGGCCTGCCTGCGCGTAGCCGCTTCGGCATAGGCAGGCGTGCAGGCACGGCGGTGTTGGGCGCCCAAAGGGATCAGGCCTACTGTTGGTTCCCAGTTAGTACGGGAATATACCTATGTGTATGCCGCAGCCAGTCCGGTTGATGGAGTGATGGACTCGTTGATCCTGCC
>JACQXR010000068.1 GCA_016208585.1 candidate division TA06 bacterium
ATATACGGTCAATCACGCTGCCCCCATAGAAAGAACGATCTGGTCATACCGGGTGCCGGACAATCTGATTGGCCAGACCATGCAAATGCATGTAACGGCCATGGACAGGTCTGGCAATATCGGCAACTGGAGCCCTTATGTTCAAATAAACACCAAGGTCTTCACCAATTCCAATACCCTTTTAGCCACCGCCTACAACAACGGCCGGCATTTGCTTTACGACGGCAACAGCAAGCTACACCTTACCTATACTTCGGCAGATTCGATTTTCTACCAAAATTCCAAGGACGATGGCTACACCTGGTCGGGAACCTGGGCTTCGGGGCCGGGTTTGTATTCGGGCGGTAAAAACCCATCTTCCGTCATCGGCATTTACGGCGGCGATACCGTAATCGCCTGGAAAGCCGAAACGCCGCTGGGCGGCTGGGTATTGAAGACGGCCAAGCATTCCGGTAAAACATGGCAGAATGTTGGAACCATCTTGGAGTTCGGCGGCGGTTACGAGATATCCGGTTATGTCAGCCCGCCAGCCATGGTCGTCAACAGCGCCGGAACGCATTTGGTCATTGAGGGGGTGGATTCTTATTGTGCCATCGGCGGCCAAAGCGGAACCTGGGACTGGAAGTTATTGTATGGCTTTAGGCCCGTCGGCGGTTCAACTTTCAGTTGGACGGTGTTGGATACCGCCAGCGGCGGTTGGGGTCCCTGGCCCACCGAATCGCCTACCATCTGCATAGACTCCAAAGGCGGCATCCATGTGGCCTGGGATTACGACGGCGAAATATACTGGAGGGTTTATGACCCTTATGCTAAAGCCTGGAAAAGTAAAATCAATCTTTCTAAGAGCCTGAATGTCGTTTCCAAAGAGCCTTCGCTGGCCTTCTACGGAGACGTGCATATCGTGTGGCAGGAGGGAAACGATATCTGGCATAATAAAGGCAACTGGGGTTTCCAGTCGGCATATAAATCTAAAGCATTAGACAAACCTTTCAGCTGGCATGGCGCGGAGAATGTCAGCAATAATCCTGACACGGCTTCGGTTAACCCGGTTTTTGACGGTAATTACATTGCCTGGAGCGAAGTAATGCCTTCGGGCGACACCGAGGCGTATATGTCTTTATACAAGGATTTTGCATGGCAGCCCGCTAAAAACTACAGCAATAATCCGACCCAGCCTTCGGGATATCCCCAGATAGCCTATCGCCAGAACGTTGACGGCAACAAGATGACCACTATTTGGACCGAAGGAACCGAGCCGCTCTATTCGTTGATTGCCCGCGATTCCGCCGGGCCTGTTACCCCGCAATTGGCCGCCGATGTGGGCGGAACCGAGCCTTCTATTTATACAATAGAGCGGGATGGCTATATAGTTTACGGCGGGACCAAAGACACCGCCTCCAATGCCATCACCGTGGACTATGACAGCACGGCTTTGGAGTATTACCTGCCGACCCTGGACCGGGAACAGAAACAAACGCTAAAGATGAGCCTGTACCAGGAATACACGGACAAGGCCGACTACATTTACCAAGTCTGGGTGGACGACGCTTCATTGGGCGCGGTTAAAGTTTCCTCTGGCCAAATGGTGACATTTGAGAAGGACTTGCCCAATGCGGTCAGCCACGACGGGGAAGGCGTGTTGAAGATCGTGAACCTGAAAAAAGGAGCTATCGTAACCTGCGACAACTGGCAGTTGTTTGCTTATGACAAGGCCACTGGCAGGAATGACGGCCACGGCGGAGCGCAGGCCGAACTTTCGGAAGCCAGGCCCGTGGCTTACCGCTACGAACTGATGCAAAACGCCCCCAACCCCTGCAAACAATCAACAAGGATCAATTATCAATTAGCAAAACCAGGGCAGGTAAGTCTAAAGGTTTACAACACCCTGGGCCAGGCGGTAAAAACCCTGGTCAACGAAAGCCAGAACCCCGGGCCGTATAGCGTCAAATGGGACGGCCGGGACGAAACGGGCCGGCAGACCTCGGCCGGCATCTACTTCTACCGCTTGAATGCGGGCGAGTTCAACAGCGCCAAGAAGATGGCGCTGCTGAGATAACCCCCTCGACACGACTCGGGGCATCGCTCATGACAAGATGCTTAGGTGATCTTTTACGGAGTCCAAAAAAGGCCGAAGCTAACGCTGCGGCCTTTTTTGTTATCAGTTTTAAAAATTTATTAAAAAAACCCTTTATTTTCAGTTTCAATTATGTTATATTAAACAATTGGCTTTGCTTGGCAACTCTTTGACTTGTGTCTTTTAATGGGTGTCGTCTATAGTAAATTAATGACGGAGGTAAAATAATTTATGGCGCTTAAGCTGGGAGACATGCTGCTGCAGGCCGGGCTGATCACCAAAGAACAACTGGAAAAGGCCCTGGTGGAGCAAAAGAGCAGCGGCGATAAACTGGGGGCCTGCCTGATCAAAATGAAATTCATCACCGAGGAGGCCACTACCGACTTCCTGGGCAAGCAGTTCAAAGTACCCACCATCAATCTCTCCAATACGGAGATCGATCCCCAGGTGCTGAAGCTGATCCCGGCCGACGTGGCCCAGAAATGCCAGGTGATCCCGGTGGCCCGCCAGGGCAGGATGCTGCAGGTGGCCATTTCAAATCCGGCCGATGTCTTTACCCTGGAGAATATTCAGTTCCTGACCGGGATGGAGGTCAAGCCCTTCGTCTGCGCGGACACCGCCATCGCCCGGGTCATGGAAAAGCTTTACGCCAATTCGGCCGGCCTCAACGAAGCCATGAAGGCGGTGCAGGAGGAGGAGGGCCAAGTGGAATTCGTGGACAAGGAACAGGAAGACGTAGTCACCCAGGCAGACATCGAAGCGGCCCCGGTGGTCAAATTAGTCAACGGGATGATCTTTGACGCGGTCAAACGCGGGGTCTCGGACATTCATATCGAGCCCTACGAAAAAGTCTTAAGGGTCCGCTTTCGCATCGACGGGGTGCTGCAGGAGGCCATGTCTCCGCCCAAGCGGATCGCGGCTGCGGTGGCCAGCCGCATCAAGGTGCTGTCCCGGCTGAACCTCACCGAACGCCGGCTGCCCCAGGACGGGCGCTTTTCGGTCAAGTCCGGTGACCAGAACGTGGACTTCCGCGTCTCCACCATGCCCATCAAGCACGGGGAGAAGATCTGTATCCGCATCCTGCGCCAGTCCGGCCTTTCCTCCGATCTGACCAAACTGGGGCTGGAGGGCAAGCCGATGGAGAATTTTTTGGCCGCTGCCGCCAAGCCCAGCGGCATGATCCTGATTACCGGACCCACCGGCTCGGGCAAGACCAATACCCTCTATTCCCTGATCAACCGGCTGAACACCCCCAAGGTCAACATCAGCACGGCCGAGGACCCGGTGGAGTACGACCTGATGGGCATCAACCAGGTCAACATCTTTCCGGAGATAGGCTATACCTTCGCCGTGGCCTTGAAGGCTTTTCTGCGGCAGGATCCCAACATCATTCTGGTGGGGGAGACCCGGGACCGGGAGACCGGCGAAATCGCCATGACTGCGGCCATGACCGGACATCTGGTGCTTTCCACCCTGCACACCAACGATGCTCCCAGCAGTCTGAACCGGCTTTTGGACATGGAGATCCCGCCCTTCCTGATAGCCGCCACCGTCAATGTCATCGAAGCCCAACGTTTGATCCGCACCATCTGCCCCAGCTGCAAACAACCAGACCCAAGCATGACCCCGGAGATGATTGCAAAGCTGGGAGCCGATCCGGCCGAGTTTGAAGGGGTCACCTTTTACAAGGGGGCCGGCTGCATGGAGTGCAACCGCACCGGAATGAAAGGCCGGATAGGCCTGTTCGAGATCCTGGTGGTCACCCCGGCCATCCGCAAACTTATCTTAAGCCGGGCCTCCACCGACGAAATCAGGGCCGCGGCGGTCAGCGAGGGAATGACCCTGCTGCGCCAGGACGGTTATAACAAGGTAAAAAAAGGCATTACTACGTTGGAGACTGTGATTGCCAAGACGTCTTCCGAGTAAACCCCTAATTGTTATTGGTAAATTGTTATTCGTTAATTGTTAATTGGGCAAAGATATGGCTTTAAAAATCGGCGACATGCTGTTGAAGGCCGGGATGATCAGCCCGGAGCAGCTGGATAAGGCTTTAAAGGAACAGCAGTCCACCGGAAGCAAGCTGGGTTCGGTGCTGGCAAAACTTGGTTTTATCACCGAGGATGAAATTTTGCAGTTTTTGTCAAAACAGTTCAACGTACCGGCCATTAACCTCAACGATTATAATTTTGACAAGGCTATTTTGACCTTGATCCCGGCCAAGCTATCCCAAAAATACGGAATACTGCCGCTGAACCGGCTGGGACGGGTCTTAACCGTGGCCATGATCAATCCCGCCGATTTTCACGCCATGGAAGAGATCAAGTTCTCTACCGGATTCGAAGTTCGCCCGGCTTTGGCCCTGGAGTCGGCCATCTGGACCGCCGTCGACAAAAACTACGGCGCGGCCGGGATGCTGGAGGACGTGATGCAGTCCATAGAGCAAACCACCGAAGGCGGGGAGAACGGGCTGGAGGTGCTGGAGGAGCAGAAGGAGGACCAGGGCGACGCTGTGGCGGAGATGACGGCGGCCATAGAGAATTCCCCGGCCGCCAAGCTGGTCAACTCGCTGATTGCCGAGGGGGTCAAGCGCCAGGCCACCGATATCCACCTGGAGCCTTACGAAAAGGATATGCGGGTCCGGATGTCGGTGGACGGAGTGCTGCACGAAGTGATGCAGCCGCCCTTGAGGATGAAATCATCGCTGGTGGCCCGGATCAAGATCATCTCCAAGATGAAGGTGGAGGAGAAGCGCCTGCCCCAGGACGGCCGGGTCCGGATGAACGTGATGGGCCGGCCCATCGATCTCCGGGTGTCCATCATTCCTTCGGCCTTCGGCGAAAAGGTGGCCCTGCGTATTTTGGACCGGAGCACGGTCACCTTCGACCTGAACCTGCTGGGGTTTGAGTCCGGCCCTCTGAAACATTTTATGAAGGCGGTCCATACCCCGTTCGGCATCGTCCTGGTGACCGGCCCCACCGGCTGCGGCAAGACCACCACCCTCTACGGGGCGTTGCAGGAAGTAAACCAGCCCGACGTCAACATCATGACGGCCGAGGAGCCGGTGGAATACAGTCTGATGGGCATCAACCAGGTGGCGGTGCACGAGGACGGCGGCACCACCTTTGGCGCCGCCTTAAAAGCCTTTTTGCGGCAGGACCCCAACATCATCATGGTGGGAGAAATCCGGGACAAGGAAACGGCCGAGATAGCCATCCGGGCTTCCCTGACCGGGCACCTGGTGCTGTCCACCGTCCACACCAACAGCGCCTGCCTGACCGTCACCCGCCTGGTGGACATGAAAGTGGAGCCGTTTATGATCGCCTCTTCTTTGCTGCTGGTGGAGTCTCAGCGCTTAGTGCGCAAGGTCTGCCCCAATTGCAAGGAGCCATATCAGCCCGATCAGCGGTTGCTGGAGGATTTCGCTCATGCTAAAATTGATTTTTCCAAGGCCAACTTCCTGAAAGGCCGGGGCTGCTCCGAGTGCCGGAATTCGGGATACAAAGGACGGGTGGCCCTGGCCGAGATACTGCCCATCACTCCGGCCATCCGGGAGCTGATCATGCGCCGGGCCACCAGCGCCGAGATCGAGACCAAGGCGGTTGAAGAAGGCATGCCCACTTTAAGAATGGACGGCGTTACCAAGGTGATGAACGGCATAACCACCATCGATGAAGTCGTCAAGGAAACGGTGGCCGCAGATTGATTTTATCACTTGCGGATGGCATAATACACTTTGCGAATGGCACAATACACTTTGCGAATGGCACAATACACCTTGCGAATGGCACAATACACCTTGCGAATGGCACAATACACTTTGCGAATGGCTAAAGACACACCGCGAAAGCAAAAGCAAAAGTATATTCTTTGAAAGGCATAATACAGAGCGTCAAACTCAGTTTACATTATGATGCTATGATTATGCCGCCAAAGGACCATCACATCAACTCGGGAAGTTGACTTTGGCAAATTGTATTTTTTACCACAAAAACATATAGTTTATAACCTGACGTGTCATTCCCGCTTTCGCAGGAATGACAAAACGCATCGTTTTTCCACCACACCAACATTTGCCAAAGATAAGTGGAAGTTTAACCCCGAAACAATCGGTGCTCGGACGATAACGATTGCATCACAATGGCAATACAATCGTATACCAACGGTAATACCATTTTTAACAACACCATAAAAAAACCGATGGCGCAAAACATAGGCGAGATGCTTTTTAAAATGGGCCTGATAACCCAGGCTCAGTATGATAAGGCCATGGCCGAACAGCGCAACACCACCGAGCCTTGGGTGGCCACCCTGATCCGGCTGGGAGCGGTAACCGAGAACGTGATGCTGCAGTTCGTCTCCCGGCAGTTCAACATGCCTTCGCTGGACCTCTCCAATTTTCAGGTGGAGCCGGCGGTGATCAAGATGATCCGGCCCGACATCGCCAACAAATTCATGGTGATTCCCATCAAAAAACTGGGTCGTTCGCTGACCCTGGCTATGATAGATCCTTCCGACATCTTTGCCCTGGAGGATATCAAATTTTTGACCGGTCAGGAGGTCAAGCCGGTAGTGGCCGCTTACAGCGCGGTTAAAAAGTTGCTGGAGCAGCATTATCCCTTGGGCAAAGATTTGCAGGTCATTGCCGAGGGGGGCGAGCTGGCCCAGGCCAAATCCGAGGACCTCGAAAAACTGCCGGAGCACGAGGAGAACTTGGAAGGGGATTTCGGAAATGTGGAGATGGTGGACGATGTGCTGGACGAAGAGGATGACATTTCGGTCCAGCAGGCCGGGCAGTCCACTCCGGTGGTCAAGATGGCCAACTACGTGCTGACCGAGGCGGTGCGTCGGGGAGCCTCGGATATTCACATCGAACCTTACGAAAAGGTGTTCCGAATCCGGCTGCGCCAGGACGGCGTGCTCCAGACCCTGATGGAGCCGCCGATGATGATGAAGGCTCCCCTGGTCTCCCGCGTCAAGATCATGGCCAAGCTGGATGTTACCGAAAGGCGCAAGCCCCAGGACGGCCGCATCGCCATAAAAGTGCTGGATAAAAAGATCGACCTGCGGGTTTCCACCCTGCCGGTGCTGTTCGGCGAAAAGGTGGTGATGCGTATCCTGGACTCTTCCTCCCTGACATTGGACCTGGCCAATTTTGGATTTACCGAAGACGCCCTGCGCAATTTCATGAAGTCCATCCATGCCCCCTACGGCATCTGCCTTATTACCGGTCCCACCGGGTCGGGCAAGACCACCACCCTCTATTCCGCCCTGTCCCAGCTGAACACTCCGGACCGGCATATCATGACGGTGGAGGATCCCATCGAATACAATTTAAAAGGCGTCAACCAGATCCAGGCCGAGGCCGGCATCGGGTTTGACTTCGGGCTGGCCCTGCGCTCCATGCTCCGGCAGGCCCCCAATATCATCATGCTGGGGGAAATCCGGGACGGCCCCACCGCCTCCATCGCCATCCGGGCGGCCCTGACCGGCCACCTGGTGCTGTCCACCCTGCATACCAACGACGCCCCTTCCACCATCAGCCGTCTGGTGGACATGGGGATGGACCCGTTCTTGGTGGCCTCATCCACCGTGCTGATCCAGGCCCAGCGGTTAGTGCGCCGGATCTGCAAACAGTGCAAGGAGCCCACCGAATACGATCCCAAAGTGCTGACGGACCTGGGCATCAGCCCGGATGAGCTTAAGGGCCTGACTTATTACAAAGGCAGGGGCTGCACAGTCTGCAACAATACCGGATATAAAGGGCGGGTGGGTCTTTATGAAGTCATGCCGATTACCCGGACCCTCAGGGCCCAGATATTAAGCCGGGAGCCGGTAACCACCATCCGGGCTACGGCGGTCAAAGAAGGCATGCTGACCCTGCGAATGGACGCCTGGGGCAAGGTCAAGCAGGGCATGACCACGGTGGAGGAGATGATCCGGGAAACCGCCGAAGGATAATTCCAAGGCAGAAGGCAACCCTTCGGCAAGGGCTTCGGCACGCTCAGCCTGGCAGCTCAAGGCAAGAATTCAAAGGGCAAAAACAGGAAAAATAGTTTAAGCAAAAAAGTAACATTCAGCCACTAAGGCACCAAGGCTCAAAACAATTTACGATTTTCTATTTCCTGTTTTTAAGCTACAGTGTCTTAGTGACCCTTCGACTCGGACTTCGGCTGGCTCAGTCTGGCAGACTTCGGCAGGCTCAGCCGGGCCGCTCAGGGCATGCTTTGTGGTTGAATAGTCAAAGAAAAAACGCATTATCAATAAACACAGACAGGGACAAACATGATCACCTTGCAGCAACTGCTGGAGGAAATGATCCAGAAAAAAGCCAGCGACCTTCACCTTACCGCCGGGGTGTCGCCGGTGTTCCGGGTAGACGGAGAGCTGATCCAGAGCAACCACGACGTGCTGACCCCGGAGATGACCCAGACCCTGGCTTACAGCATACTCAACGACCGCCAGAAGAAAAAATTCGAGATGGAGCAGGAGCTGGACCTATCCTTCGGCGTCCAGGGTCTGTCCCGGTTCCGGGGAAACATATTTCTCCAGCGGGGCTGCACGGCTATGGCCCTTAGGACCATTCCCTGGGAAATCCGCACCTTCCAGGAACTGGGGCTGCCCCCGGTGGCGGCCGAACTGGCCTCCATGCCCAAGGGCCTGGTGCTGGTGACCGGGCCCACCGGCTCCGGCAAGTCCACCACTTTGGCCACCATGATCGACAAGATCAACGTCGAGCGCCGGGCCCACATCCTGACGGTGGAGGACCCCATCGAATACATGCACCGCCACAAAAAATCGATAGTCAACCAGCGGCAGCTGGAGGCCGACACCAAAAGCTTTGAAAACGCCCTTAAATACGTGCTGCGCCAGGACCCCGACGTGGTGCTGGTGGGCGAGATGCGCGACCTGGTGACCTTTGAAGCGGCCCTGCGCATTGCCGAGACCGGCCACCTGACCTTCGCCACCCTGCACACCAACTCGGCGGCCGAATCCATCCACCGCATCATCGACGCCTTCCCGGCCTACCAGCAGCCCCAGGTGCGGGCCCAGCTGGCCTTCGTGCTGAATGGGGTGATGACCCAGCAGTTGCTGCCTTTGACCAAGGGCGGCCGGACAATGGCGCTGGAGGTGATGATCTGCACTCCGGCCATTAAGGCCATGATCCGGGACGATAAGGTCCACCAGATATATTCCCTGATTCAGGCCGGCTCCAAGTACGGGATGCAGACCATGAACCAGTCCTTGTTTCAGCTGTTCATGGATAAAAAGATCAGCCTGGACTCTGCCTTTGACTATACCTCCAACAGCGAGGAGCTGGACCAGATGATCAAGCGCCGCCAGGTCCTGCTTGCCTGACATTCATTAAAACCCAATAAAGACAAATAAAACCTAAACAAGGAGGGCCCCATGCCGATATATATATGGAAGGGACGGGATTCCAAGTCCGGGATCGTCTCGGGAGAGTTGACCGCCGAAAACGAGGCGGCGGTAATCGAGGCTTTAAGGAAACGCAATATCATCGTTTCGTCGGTGCGGACCAAACCCAAGGACCTGATGAAACTCAGTTTCGGGGCGGCCAAGGTTTCCGGCAAGGATCTCTCCATCTTCACCCGGCAGTTTGCCACCATGATCAACGCCGGCCTGCCTCTGGTGCAGTGTCTGGAGATCCTTGGTTCCCAAAACGATAATCCCACCCTGCGCAAAGTCATCGAACAGATCAAGACCGACGTGGAGGGAGGCTCCACCCTGGCCGAGGCCCTGAAGCGGCAAAAGTCCACCTTCACCGAGCTTTACATCAACATGACGGCGGCCGGCGAGGCCGGCGGTATTCTGGACAACATCTTAAACCGCCTGGCCATCTATCTGGAAAAGAGCGAGGCCTTGATCGGCAAGGTAAAACGGGCCATGATCATGCCCATCATTCTAACCACAGTGGCCATCGGGGCCGCCACTATCCTGCTGATATTCGTCATCCCCATCTTCGAAAAAATGTTCGCCGGGATGGGGGCCAAACTGCCGGGGCCGACCCTGTTTGTGGTGGCCCTGTCCAAGTTCCTGCAAAAATTTATCGTACCCATAATAATAGTGGTGGCGGGAGCGGTCATTTCCATCCAAAGATGGTATAAAACCGATAAGGGCCAGTTATACTTGGATTCGCTGATGCTGAAAATTCCGGTTTTAGGCGACCTTCAGCAGAAATCAGCCATCGCCAGGTTTGCCCGGACGTTGGGCACTTTACTTTCCTCCGGCGTGGCTATTATGGACGCCCTGGAGATCACCGCCAAGACCGCCGGCAACCGGGTGGTGTCGGACGCCATCATGGCGGCCCGCAAGTCCATCGGCGGCGGCGAGACCATCTCGGGGCCTTTAAAGACCATGAAGATCTTTCCGCCGATGGTGGTTCAGATGGTGGCGGTGGGCGAGGCCACCGGCGGACTGGATGAGATGTTGAACAAGATCGCCGATTTTTACGACGAGGAAGTGGACGGCGCAGTAGATGGCCTGACTGCGGCCATGGAGCCTATTATCATGGTGGTGTTGGGCCTGGGCATCGGCGGCATGGTGGTGGCCATGTACCTGCCCATATTCACCATGACCTCGGCTCTGATGGGCGGACAGTAACGGGGGAAAACTAATCCGACTCGTCTGATAGGCAGCATATAGCGAATAGCGTACAGGGTATAGCGTTCAGGGCCTGGGTCATCGCGAGGGGAGCATTATGTTTTACAAACGAAGCGATCCGTTACTTGTATAGATTGCTTCATTAGCGCGCCAGGGAGATTTATCGCAATGACTGGATACCGGATACTGGATACCGGATACTGGATACGGAATACCAACAAAATTAACCGCATGATAAAAAAAATATTTAAAAACGATCCGTCCATAACCCTGGGCCGGATCCTGGTGCTAACTATAATGACGGGAAGCGCTATGGCCCTTAACTGGATGGGGGCGTTTCCTTTGAATTTCGTCCGGGCGGTATGGGCCGGCCTGGCTTTTTTCCTGTTTTCCACGTTGCTCAGGCTGGGTCATATCAAGCTGATCCACTGGGGATGGGATTACGGCCAGATGATCCTGAATGTGGCCTGGATATTTTTATTTTTAAGAATTTCCGGCGGAGCCGAAAATCCTTTTTCCCTGTTATTTTTTCTGGCCATCATCGCGGCCGCCAACGCCAGGTTGATCAAAGGGGCCATCTTTACCGCCACCATCTCCAGCCTGGCCTATGCCGGAATATTGGCCCTGGAATTTCAGACTTTCAGGAAAGCAGCCCTGATTTCAGAGCAGATAAATTTTATATCGGCCTTCAGCGCCGATTTTTTGTTTCGGGGATATATCTACGCCATCTGTTTTTACCTGGTGGCGGCCTTTGCCGGACTGCTGGCCGAGCGGCTGCAGGCCAAGGGCAGACAATTGGAAGCGGCCGACCAGGCCTGGGAGGAACTGAGACTCTCCACCGGCGACATCCTGGAAAAGATGGGCAGCGGCCTGCTGACCCTGAATGTCCAGGGGCAGATCAAATTCTGCAACCGGGCCGGCGCTCAAATACTAGGACTGGATCCGGCCCGGATGACCGGAGCCGGCTACCAATCCCTGCTGGATGGAGGATTGTCATCCTTGGCTGCGGTGCTGCAGCAAAGCCTTTCGGGCGACCCCGGCAAAATCGTCCGCAACGAGGTACTTCTGACACTGAGGAACGGCCGGGAAATCCCCCTGGGCGTCAGCGCCAATGCCATCCGCTACGGCGACGGCCGCCTGCAAGGAATCATCGCCATCTTACAGGATTTAACCGAGGCTAAAAAAATTGAGACCAGACTACAGGAAATGGAGCGGCTGGAAAATATCCAGGAGCTTGTCCAAAGCCTGCTTCAGGTGGTCCAGCCGACCATCGAACAGATAAATAAGGAGGCGACCGCCCTGATGATAGTCAGTCCGGATCACAACCGGGCCGCCGAGATTATCAAACAAAAAGCCGAGGCTATAAAAAAGACCCTGGCCGATTTCATCCGTTTTGCCAGGATCGAAAACCCCGACGATCAGCCCAATCCCGGCGAACCAAGCGCTCAGGAAGGGGTCATCATAGGCCAGAGCAATAATTTTCTGGATATATTAAAATTAGTGCGGCAGGTGGCCCCCAGCCAAAGCACCGTTTTGATATTGGGGGAATCAGGAACCGGCAAAGAGTTGGTCGCCCGGGAACTCCACCAGCTCAGCGCCCGCAGCGCCGGCTCATTTGTGTCCATCAACTGCGCGGCCCTGCCGGAGACCTTGCTGGAGTCCGAACTGTTCGGGCATGTCAAAGGCTCTTTTACCGGAGCGTTCCGCGACAAACCCGGCCTGTTTCAGGCGGCCGAGGGAGGAACATTTTTCTTAGACGAGGTTTCCGAAACCTCTCCCGCCATTCAAGTGAAACTTCTCCGGGTGCTGCAGGAACGCGAGGTGGTGCCGGTAGGAGGATCCCGGCCCGTCAAGGTGGACGTCCGCCTGATTTCGGCCACCAACGTCGATCTTTACAAGGCGGTGGAAGATGGGAAATTCCGCCGGGACCTGTTCTATCGGCTAAACGTCATTCAACTGGAACTACCGCCGTTGCGGCAGAGGGGCCAGGACATTCTGATGCTGGCCGAATATTTCCTGAATAAATACTGCCGCCGCCAGGGCAGATCGGCCAAAGCGCTTTCTCCGGAAGCCCGGGAATTCTTATTGGGATACCGTTGGCCGGGAAACGTCAGGGAATTGGAGAACGCCATGGAAAGGGCGGTGGTTTTAAGCCAGGGCCCGTCTATAGAAAAGGATCATCTGCCGCCCGACCTTTTTAAAAACCCGGCCCGGAGCCTGCCGGAAGACAAGGCCCACCGACTCCCGGAGACCAGCGCCTCCGGATCGCTCAAGGACGAAGAAAAACAGATAATCCGGAACGTCCTCCAGAGCTGCAATGGCAATAAAACGCAGGCCGCCAGGAAGCTGGGCATCCACTATGCCACCTTGTACCGCAAGCTTAAACTATACGGCATAAAATAGCAGCGGCCTTAAATAGGATTTTTTGCCCCCAAAGGCAAAGCTATTTAAGGATACATTTTATCCGCCTTCGCAGAAGACCACGGGCTATGCCCGTGGATGAATGCGCATCAAGTAGATGCTACGGCGGATGTCGCTGATTACTCAAGGCGGATAACCCCGCCACTGGCGGGGTTATCTAGGGAAAGGAACCACGGGCTTTGCCCGTGGGGCTCCATTCTACCAACGTAATACTATGTCCGTAAGGGCGTAGGTGTAGTGAATCCTGCAAAGCAGGACAGACGAAGAGACGAAGTCTGAAATCAGGACAAAGATGCTATGGCCGTAAAGCCATAGTCATTCACTGTTGTAGTATTGGTGCCCCCTTTTGTACAATTTATCCCGATTTTATTGAAATCCCTTTATTGGCTATTGAAAGGACTAAATATAATGGCGTTAAAAAAACGGGGGGCCGGTTTTTACCTGGTGATCATTTTGGCCGGAGCCTTGCTGGGAAGCGGTCTGGGGGACCTGGCGGGATACATCCTGCCTTCGGGCGTGGTGCGCGATTTTTTCACCAAGGCCATCACCCCGGGGATCAATCCGCCGCTGACCATAAATCTATTGGTGGTCAGCCTGACCCTGGGCTTCACCCTGAAACTGAACATCATCGCGCTGCTGGGGATCGTGCTGATGGCTTATCTTTTAAAATGGTTCTAGCAGGCTCAAAAAACGGATTCAAACGGATTTGTGAGGATTAAGACGGATTTGATAGTCCCCTTGGTGCAGGAACACCATCGTTGAGTATACATTGGAACTCATCCCCTTCTTATTTATTTGGGTCTTCTCCAATGAGTGTGGGTGATTTTAGGTGATTTTGGGCTACTTACAGGGGAGGAAGCGTGCAGGTCAGTACCTTCAACCGTAAGTATTCCTCGTCTCTCAAACCATACGCCCTGCGCTGAATAACCCTGAT
>JACQXR010000069.1 GCA_016208585.1 candidate division TA06 bacterium
CGGGAAACCCCACCGCAACCGGCAATATTCAAAAAATAGAGGGGATCGCCGGCACTTTTACCGAAGGAATGTCTTTTAATTATCCCTACCAGCAGGCGCCGGACAACTCGGTGGATATAATAGACCAACTGGCAGCCGGAAACCAGCTTATCATGGGCAGCGATCCGGCCAAAGATAAATGGGTAAGGGGCCGGGGCACGTCATATGGCGCTTATTATAAGGGCGGGAAAGCCTCAACTCACAATAACATATATCTGACTTTCTCTCTCGGCTCTTTGAACAACGGCATCCATCCCAGCACTGCGTCGGAATTAACCCGGCGGATCTTAGCCTTCCAGGGATTTAACGTGGAACCAGAGCCGATAGTTGACCTGGTTGATTCGGTTTATACCGGCACAGTAGAAGGATCGGTAGAGCTTTCCTGGACGGCGGTCAGCGATGATTCCCTGACCGAGGCCGCTTCAAAATACTGGTTGAAATACACCAAATATGACGCCTCCGCATCGGACCTGGGCAAGATGAGTGCTGAGGAGGATTTTATAGATACGGGCTTACTTATTATCAAGCTTGGACGCCTGCAGCCGTAGACACGCGCGAGAAAAAAATAGTATATGGCTTTGCCCCGGGCGATACACTGATATTCGCTCTAAAGGCAGGTGACGAATCCGCTCCAGTCAGGTGGGGTACCTTAGGCAACGAACCAAGAATTATTGCTACCGGCGACACGGTTACGCCCCATACGGTCAGGTTGGGCTATACTTATGGCTGTGTCAATGATTTTTGCAAGAGCGAAAGAATAGGCATCCGCCTCGGAGATACGTTGTTCACCACCTGGGATGCCTCCAACCTGTATCTGAGTTATAGCCGCAATGACTGGCGCACCGCCGGCGACCTGGTCTTTTATTTTGACACCAGAACCGGCGGGGCCGACTCCACTTTTAAATACAACGGCGCCGTTGCCGCCGGTTTTGACGTAAACTTCCGACCCGATTTCTGCCTGGTGTTTGAGAATGCCGATTCCATCTTTTTAAACAAATGATAATTCCTGGAACGCTTTCCCCCCGGCAAATAGTATCGACAAGGGGGCTAAGGTTCCGGCCAAATATGGCGCCTTCTACCAGTTCAACAGCCTGGCCGCCGGGGTCTCGCCCCGGGCCACGGCCCAGCCTTTGGCCATAGAGCTCTCGGAATTTGCCTGCCAGAGCGGAAGCGATGGCATAACTTTGACCTGGCAGACCGCCAGCGAGCGCAACAATTATGAGTGGCTGATAGAGCGTTCCTCCGAACCAGACGGAGGCTTCCGATACTTGGCTACCATAAAGGCCGAAGCTGGATCGCCGTCCGGCTGCCAGTACAGTTACACCGACGCAACGGTGTTGCCCAATACCACCTATTACTACCGGCTAGGGGACAAGGACCTGAACGGCCGGGTCACCTGGCACGGCCCGGTAATGGCGGTAAGCGCCGGCCTGGCCTATGACAAGCTGCAACTGATGCCCTGCCGGCCCAATCCGGCCTCGGGCGTGGTTTCCATCAGCTATGCGCTGCACAAATCCGGAACGGTTTTACTTAGCGTATATGACGTTTGCGGACGGAAGGTAAAAATTTTGGACCAGGGGTCAAAACAGAGCGGGGCTTATAATCTGACCTGGAAGGGCGATGACAGCCAGGGAAGGATGTTGCCGGCCGGGGTATATTTCTACCAGCTTAATTTTGAAGGGGCCAGCCTTACTCAAAGGATGGTGCTGATGAGGTGAAAAATAGTTGATTACCGGGCCGCCCAAGGCGGATTTAAGAAAGCGGATGAATTGAGGAAAGTAAGGGGCATCGGCCCCAAGCGCCTGAGTCAGCTGATAGAGCATGTGACGGTGGGTCCGTAAAATATAAAGGGAAAATAAATGGAACATTTTTTAAAACACCTTTTGACAACCGACACGACATCTGCTATGCTTACAATTGGGAGATTTTCAAAACAACCGTAAAGAAGGAGCATGAGGCCAATGGCTTTGACCTATTCCGGGAAATTGGGCTTTGCCAAACAGCTGGGCAGCATCATCCAGGCAAAGGCCGTAGAACTGAAAGCGGCCAAGATGGACGTTGACGGCAGGTCCAAGGGGATATCGGCCAGGGTGGATATTGCGATCAAGGAGGACGGCAAACAGGAGACGCTGAAAGCGGAACTTAGGGCCCAAACCGACAAGGCGGTGGAGGCGGCAAACCAGGCCTACAGTTACGCCTCCGACACCGCAGACCTGATAGTCGGGTCGCTGGGGAAAACTCATGAGCTTTCAAAAAGGATCCGCAAACTGCGGGAGCAGATGTCCAACGTGGGCAACCGGGGAAAGAAGAAACAGGCATAGAGAATGGGATGTATTCGCAAGGGAAGGAGATGTTTTCCCTTGCGAATATTCTTTTTTAGGCAGCGAAGATGCTTGCTTCGGAAGAGAATGGACTTGCGGCGACAGGGAATATTCCATTTTCACAAGGGAATATTGAACATTCTCTGTGGAATACTCCATTTTCAGAAGAGAATATCGGATATTCTCTATGGAATACTCCATTTTCAGAGGAGAATATAGTTGCGGCAGAGGAGAATATTGAATATTCTGCAGGGAATGGAGGCAATTCAGGAGGGAATATCCAAACTGCCGGTGCAAACCCATAGAAAACAACAAGTTAGGCGAAATAGGAAAAACCATGAAACGCTGTATATTCATACTTTGCATTCTGCCTTTTGCCTTTTGCTTTTGTACAGCCCAGACCGTCTATAATTTAGAGATCATCTTCCAGCGGGGCACGCCTGACACCAGCCTGCGTTATTGGGGCGCGGCCATAGCCGGGGTGGGGGACGTGAACGGGGACGGATATGATGATGTGGCGGTGGGATGTATTAGGGACCTCGGCGGGCCTGGGGAAGATACGGCTAAAGTTTATATATTTTATGGCAGCAATTCTTTTGATACCATACCTGATTTGTTGATATCAGACTGGAGCAGTGGGCCTGGGGTGGGCATTTGCGGGGGGGATATAAATGGCGACGGCGTAAGCGATATTTGCATTACTGCCGCCGGAAGGGTTTACATTCATTTTGGAGGAAATCCGCCAAGCATAAACCCCGACATTAGATTTGGAGGCCGGCTTTATGAGAATTACAGCGTAATTGCCACCGGGGATCTGAACGGCGACGACACCACGGACCTTATTGTGGGTGATTTCTGGAATATGGACGGCAACGGGCACGTGAATATCTATAAAGGCTCGGCGGCCTTTGACACCATACCGTGGTTAAGAATAAACGGGCATGATTATGAAAAATTCGGTATGGGATTAGCTTCGGGTAAAGATGTTAATGGCGATGGGTTTGACGATTTGGCGGTTGGCGCCAATGGTTATAACCCCGATGAGCGGGGGCGGGTTTATATTTTTTACGGCGGCGCTGCTATGGATACCATCCCCGATTGGTGGAAGGATGGCGAAGGGCCGGTAAACTTGCTTGGTTCGGAAGGAACTATTTGTTTTGCCCAAGACAGTGCCGGATACGATAAGCTATGGTTCGGTTGCGAATTATATCCCGGCGGATATAATTCCAATAACAATTCCGGCAAGGTATGGCTGTTTAATGGCGGAAACCCAATGGATACTTTGCCTGATATGACCATAATAGGCCCGGATACTTTTTATGGGTTGGGCACATCGGTAGCTTCCGGACTTGTAAATAGCGGTAATATGGGAGACTATATTGCCGGCGCCTGGACCGACAGTGTAATGGGCGCCATAGGTAAAAGCCACTTGTGGTTAGGTTCAGACACGCCGGATACTGCGCTTGATGCCTGGCTAAAGGGCCGGTGGTTTAGAGACTGTCTTGGCGTGGGGCCTACGGCCACCGCGGATGTAAATGGCGACGGCAAAGACGAAATTATACTAAGCAATCTCGCTGCCGACACCAACAATATTGTGGTGATCTGCAAATACACCGGACCGGATGCGGTTGCGGGGGAACCAGCGAACAATGAACAATTAGCAATTAACAATTTGCTGCAGAACTCACCCAATCCGTTTAAGCAGTCAACAGTGATCAAATATCAATTATCGTCGCCGGGGCGGGTAAGCCTTATGGTATATAACGTGGCCGGGCAGTTGGTGAAAACGCTGATCAGCGGGCAAGTCGGCGCCGGGCAGCACACCGTCAAATGGGACGGTCGGGATAACATAGGAAACAAAGTGTCCTCGGGCATCTACATCTACCGGCTGTCCGCCAAAGGCGGATCCGCCTCAGGAGTAGAGGCTGGAAACAAAGATATGACCAAAAAGCTGGTGGTGCTTCGGTAAAAGCAGAACAAGTTAGGGAAAGGATCTATCATGGAAAAGAAAACAACATTTTCTGTCTTGCTGGCAATATTGCTGCTTCCCTCTCTGGCGTTGGCAATATATGACTGGCAGACATTAGATCAAAACAAATTGGCTTTTCTCCAATGAGTGTGGGTAAAATCGAACTTGGTGGCGAGCTGAAGTAGTTGGCAGTAAACGAGTTCTTTGATAGCAACCCCGGTAAAAATATGGTAAACTTCCGGTATGAAGAAGATCAAACGATTGGAAGACGTATAGTCCAAATAATTGTTCTTACGAGTTTGCCCCCGGCACAGTTGTGGGCGGCGTACCGCAGGTTCCGGCCGATTCCAGCGCAAAAGTATACATTTCTACCGAGGCCGACTGGCCGTTAAAGAAGACCAGCGGGCAGGACAGCATAATATCCATGTTTGATACCCGGTGCGTATATAACGATTATTTAACCACAGCTCACGCCACTGGCGGCAGGCCGTTAAAAATAGAAGTAACCCAAACCACCTACCAATGGAATGTTCCGTTATTGGAAGACCTGATATATTTTGCATGGGAGATAAAAAACACCGGGACCGATACCCTGTATAATGTTTACCTGGCCCCCACCGCCGACTGTGACATCGGGAATGAAAGCGACACTTCGGCCAATGATGTTTGTTACTATGATACTACCACCAACATGGCCTATCAGTATCAAATCGATTCAACAGAAGTGGGCTGGACAATACCCCCAGGATGCGTGGGCATTAATATTTTACAGGGGCCGGTTGCCACCAAGGATTATACCTTGCCGGACGGAAGGCAGATATTTACCGGAGATACTTTGGGGTTAACGCACTTCAAAGTATTTAGCATTGCCATAGACCCGCCCACGAATATGGAACAATACAAAGAAATGGCCGGGTATGATTATACTACGGGGTTATATGTTCCTTTCGATCCCAAACCGTCACCCGGAGACTGTTGCTTTATAGCCTCAACCGGTCCGGTGGACCTGGCTCCGGGGGCTTCTGTCCGGCTGGCGGTGTGTTTGATCTGTGCCGGGTATAATTATGCTTATTTAAATATAGATGATACCTTAGCCATTGATTCACTGCGGTTAAAGGCCCGCTATGCCAAAATATATTACGATCAACTGGACATATTCGGTTCACCGGGAGAAAACGCCATTACCTCCTTTGTTCTTTGCCAGAACGCGCCAAACCCATTTTCTCAATTTACAATCATCAAATACCAGATATCCAAATCCCAAATGGTAAATCTTAAGGTGTATAACATTGCCGGACAAGCGGTGAGTGTGCTTGTTAATGAGGTTAGGAAGGCTGGAAGTTATGAAGTCCGTTGGGATGGCATGGATGAAGAAAGACGAAAAGTCTCAAATGGAATTTATATTTACCAACTGAAGACTGGGGATAAAAACATGATTAAAAAGATGACTTTAATAAAATAAACAACAAACCGTCAACTTTAAAAAGCGAGGAGTCCCGTCATGAAAAAAGCAATAGGTTTTATTCTGCTTGCCGCCACTTGCGCTGCACAAGTTTGGGCCGGCGAAATAACCAGAACGATCAGCTATTCTGCGGCTGATTTAAAGTTCAGTAAGGCAGGCGTCTACGATTACGTGGAAATAAAAGGCGCAAGAAGTGCTGATATTGTAGTCCGTCCTGCTTTGCCGGTGGCAATGCAGGTTTTATCCATCCCCAGCGGGGCAAAAGCCACTTCGGTGGAAGTAGTTTCATTTCAAAAAACCTTATTAACAGGTGTTTATAATATATTCCCTTCGCAACCGGAAGTGCCATTATCGATAGATCCTAGCCTTATTGTCTGGAATCCACCGGATACTGCTATCTATAATTTAAATACCGAGTACCCCGTACAAATTGCCGCCCTAACCGGCAACGGCAATATGTGCGGTTATAGTTTGGGCGAGGTTGCTTTAAGGCCGTTGCACTATATTCCTGCCACAGGCAAGCTTGTGCTTTATACCAATATCACTTACAAAATAACCTATGTTGCTGGGACAGCTGAAAATGTGGCGTCTGAACTGCAGAAAAACACCTTTGGTCATATGGTGAAAAATATGGTTGTTAATCCCGAAGCGGTGGATGCGCAATCGCCTTTAATAAACAAAACGTTATCTGCAAAACTGCCTCCGGGTAATTATCCCTATGTGATAATCACCAAACCGCCCATGGATACGGTATTTCAGCGATTGGCAAGCTGGAAGACGAAAAAGGGAGTTCCGGGAACCGTGGTGTCCGTTGATTGGATAGCCGGCAATTATTCTGGCTATGACCTGTCAGAGAAGGTTCGCAATTTTATAAAAGATGCAAGAAGCACCTGGAGTACTATGTATGTTCTGCTGGGCGGGCAGGGTGATGATACCCATCCGAGTGAGAATATCATACCGGCAAGGCATGTATTTTATTTACGTACACAAGAAGAACCTAGTTGGCGCAATGACCAAGATTCTATACCCTGCGACTTGTATTATGCCGGTATTTCAGGAACAGGAAATTGGGATGCAAATAATAATCATGTTTGGGGCGAGCTATCTGATGGGGCGGATTTGTATCCCGACATTTTTGTGGGGCGTGCCCCTGTCGTTAACATAGCGCAAGCGCAAAATATTGTTTACAAGATATTGAAATACGAAAAATGCCCGCCCGGCGATTACATTAAAAAAATCATTTTGCCCACTACGAGTTATCTTTCTACGGATTACGATGAAACTCTTAGCCAGGAAGCAATAGCCGCAATGGTTTCACAGGATTGGACTATTACAAAACTATATTACAACCAAACGCCCTTTACCCAAGAACAAATGATACAACTGTTTAATGAGGGGTATGGCCTTAGCCACTGGGTGGGACATGGTTTAGAGGACCTTATTCGAATCAGATACAAACTGCCGGCTATAAATTTAACGAATGATGACGCTGATACCTTGCAGAACGGAGATAGAACAGGCATTGCTAATGCAATATCTTGCTTTTCCGGCGCGATGGACCCGCTTTGGAATGATGACTGTTTGGCGGATCATTTGATAAATAAAGTGGGTGGCGGCACGGTTGGCGCAATAATGAATTCTCGTTTTGGCTGGGGTGCGCCTACAACCGGAAAGATGGGTTCATCTGAACTGCTTGATGTGGAAATATTTAATAAAATATTCAACACACCCGATAGCTGCAAAATCGGGGTAGCCTTAGCTGCCTCTAAAACCAGATGGGCGCCTTACGCCGATAATCCCGACATTCAATATGCCCAAATGCGCTGGTGCCTTTATGAATTAAACCTTTTCGGCGACCCCGAAATGCCAGTTTGGGTGAACTCTGCACCCTATTACACCATGGCCTGCCCCGAGACAGTATTGGTGGGTGACGCCGATTTGCCAATGAGTGTTTTATGGAACAATACCAAGGCTACAATGCCTGCGGCCGGGGCTTGTGTAAAGGTATATCTAAACGGCGTTGTAGTTGGAACGGATACTACCGATGCTGCGGGAGCGGGTATTCTGCATCTAACCACGGCTTCAACAAATGATGTGGTAGAAATAGCAGTATGGGATGACGGCCTGCTTGTCTGCAGTGATATGTGCAAGGTGGTGTCGCCGCGGCTTAACACCAGCCTTAGGGATATTCAGGTCATTAAAGGCAATGGCGACCAATATAGTTTAGCCTGGGCGGTGGGTGATAATGGAAGGATAAAGAAAATCACCGTGCTTAACAGTAAGCAGACGATTACCGATATCAATGTTGGCATCACCGGGTTTGACCAAACAAAGTACGACTTTAAAGGATTGTCCTTCCCGGATTCCATGAATGGCTGGGTGGTAGGGTATAAGAATTCCGAGAAGGATAAATATAGAGGGGTTATTCTAAATACGGCAAATGGCGGCGGTAATTGGTCTGTAAGGTATTCTTCGGATGCAGGTGTAGGAGGTATATTGGGTGGCACGTCTGACTCACTTACCCCGTTCTTGAAGGTAAAGATGACATTTTATAACAGCCAGTATAGGGGCTACATTAGTTGCGGCAAGGGTTATATATTGAGGTGGAATCCTGTGTATAAGAGATGGGAACCCAAACGCCCATCAACCAACTCTGCCGATTCTTTAACCATCTGGTATAACGGCTTATGGATGAAGCCGGGTGACCCCAATTATTTATGGGCCTCGGGCGACGAAAGAAACCTGTTTGTAAAAACTACCAATGGCGGCGGCAGTTGGACTTGCGACAGCACATTGGCCTTTAGCTAGAGCTATAATTTTCCGGCCAACACCAACACCCCGCTGGGCACCCAGTTGGCGGTCCTAAATCTTACCTGCCAGGATTACAATAACGCCTATGTGCCGTTGTCCTACGGCAATCTCGGTAAATATAAATCGGGAAGTTGGAGCAAGGTTGGCCTGGAGCCACAGCCCACCTGGCTTTATGATCTTGACAGCAATTTGATATGCGGCAGCGATGGCGTTATAATTGATACTTTAGGTGGGGAATATTTTAATGAGTCAGGCACGGCGTTATACGGCCTTTCAACCTGGGCAGGCCAGGTGCCGCCCAATAATATTGCAGGCAGATGGGCCTATGCCGTGGGCAGCAACGATAGGATAGTTGAAAGCGCGCCTTTTTTTGAATTGCCGAGTTTGCGAGGCATTATAACTGATTGCGGAAATGTGGAGCTTATTTATGTTGAATGGAGCACAAATGGGATTAATGACGCCCAAATTGATACTTATGAATTATACCGATCAGTTTCACCTTTGCATCACGGGCAGTTAATATATCAAATCAAACCCGATGGCGGCGGCTATTACTATTATGAAGATTATGGGCCACCATTTGCTTTTGCTCAAGAATATAGCTACTGGGTAAGGGCAATATGGCATGGGAGAAACAAGTGGTATTATTTGGGGAATGTATTTGGCCCCTCTAATTGTGCTACATTAAAGCCCATGGCAACGCCAGTTTACATTGCAGCGATAGATAAACCAGATGATAATGGAAATACGATTGTTTTAAACTGGGACGACGTATCTGCCGCGAGCGGCTACCATATTGCCAGAAAAAGAGCCGGGGAAGCAAACTTTACCCCGTTGGCAAACGTTACAAACTCTATATTTTACGATTACACGGCTCAAAATGGAGTAAGTTATGTATATGCAATAGCAGCGTATTCAGATAACCCGCTTTGTGCGTCAAAATATGATACAAGTGTTGCCGTTGTCGCTTTAGACAATCTTACTCCGGCCCAGCTGCCCGCTCCCACCGGTTACTACGATGCAGGCTTTAAATGCCTTACTTTAAACTGGCAGACTTGCACCGACGAACCCAACTTTGGCGGCTACTGGGTTTGCCCCGAGCCGGTAGGAACTTTCGCCAGTAAACCATCTTCCAAATATACGGTCAATCACGCTGCCCCCATAGAAAGAACGATCTGGTCATACCGGGTGCCGGACAATCTGATTGGCCAGACCATGCAAATGCATGTAACGGCCATGGACAGGTCTGGCAATATCGGCAACCGACAAGGGCGACACCCTGCATTTGGTCTATAGCAGAGGCGATTCTATAGCTTACCAGAAGTCCTGGACCGACGGGTACAGTTGGACAAAAGACATAGGCATTGGTGTGGGAAATTACCCCTGCCTGGCCAAGGATTCAAAAGGCGGTCTTTGCGCGGCCTGGCTTGACGGCAATATTAGATATGCCCGAAAGACCTCGCCCTGGATTCCCGGCTTCTCGCTGCCGGTTATGAATGCCTCGGCGCCCGCCATGACCTTAGGCAAGGGCGACACCGTGTTCCTGGCGTTCATCCAATACAACTGGTTGCCCCAAGACGTGGGCACGCTGATCTGCTTGCGTTTTCCGTCCGATAAATTTGATTCCGCTCATGTCACAGTCGACACACTGTATAACGCCAGCGGCAGCCCGACCATAACCGTGGACAGCAAGAATTCGGTTCATATCGCGTGGCGGTACAATGACGACATCTACTGGACCCAACGCAACGCCAACGGAACATGGAAAGCGGCCGCTAACATCAGTTACAGCAGCGGCGTGGTTTCGCAGAACCCATCCCTGGCGTATTACGGAGACGTTCACTTAGTCTGGCAGGAAGGCAACGATATCTATCATAACAAAGGCAACTGGAGTTTGCAGTTGGCTGTTAAGGCCAAAATAATAGTTAAACAGTTCAGTTGGCAGGGTGCGGAGAATGTCAGCAATAATCCTGGCACGGCTTCGGTTAACCCGGTGTTTGACGGCAACTATGTGGCTTGGAGCGAAGTAATGTCTTCGGGCGACACGGAGGCGTATATGTCTTTATACAAGGATTTTGTATGGCAGCCCGCTAAAAACTACAGCAATAATCCGACCCAGCCTTCGGCATACCCCCAGATTGCCTACCGCCAGAATGTTGACGGCAACAAGATGACCACGGTTTGGACCGAAGGCACCGGGCCCCTCTATTCGCTCATCGCCCGTGATTCTGCTGGTGCGGTTACCCCGAAATTGGCCGCCGATGTGGGCGGAACCGAACCTTCCATTTACACCATAGAACGGGACGGTTATCTGGTTTACGGGCAGACCAAGTCCAAGACCTCCGTCATCACCGTGGACTATGACAGCACGGCTTTGGAGTATTACCTGCCGACCCTGGACCGGGAACAGAAACAAACGCTAAAGATGAGCCTGTACCAGGAATATGCGGATAAGGCCGATCACGTCTACCAGGTCTGGGTGGACCAGGTATCATTGGGCGCGGTTAAAGTGCCATCCAGTTGGTGACTTTTGAGAAAGACCTGCCCAATGCGGTCAGCCACGACGGCGAAGGCGTTTTGAAGATCGTGAACTTAAAGAAAGGGGCCATCGTAACCTGCGACAACTGGCAGCTTTTCGCTTACGACAAGGCTACCGGCAACAACAATGACGGCGGCGGGGCGCAATCGGATATGAGTGAAGCCAGGCCAGCGGCCTACCGCTATGAATTGATGCAGAACGTGCCCAACCCCTGCAAACAATTCACAATGATCAATTATCAATTAGCCAAGTCCGGCCAGGTCAGCCTTAAGGTTTACAATACCCTGGGCCAGGTGGTAAAAACCCTGGTCAACGAAAGCCAGAACCCCGGGCCGTATAGCGTCAAATGGGACGGCCGGGACGAAACGGGCCGGCAGGTTTCAGCGGGTATTTACTTCTACCGTATAGTATCGGGAGAGTTCAGCAGTGTCAAGAAGATGGTGGTGCTGAGATAAACTTTTACGGAGTCCTTTTATAAAGGCCGGAGCAGAATAGCTTCGGCCTTTTATTTTCAAAATACTTAATAAATCGCTGGAGATAATTGCCCTTGACTTTTAGCCGCAGATTTCGTATCTTTATGGCATCGGGGAATAAATAAAAGGGAAATAAAAATGGGATTTGAAAGCGAAAGACACGGCCAGCAGGGCCGCGAGCTTTATGCCAAAGGGCGGTTCGGCGAGGCCGTCCAGGAATTTAAAAAAGCCATCAAGATCTCGCCCAATTTCGCCGATCTTTACAACCATCTGGGCCTGGCCTATCACCTGAATGGGGAATACGAAATGGCAATCAAGTCCTTTAAACAGGCCATCAAGCTTAACCACCGGTATGTGGAAGCCCACCTGAACATCGCCATTACCCTGAATGAACTGGGCCGCTACGATGATGCGGTCTCCTTTTTCAGCCAGGCCACGGAGGCCGAGGATATCAAGGGAGAGATGACCACCGGCATCCGCAACAAATTATCTTCGGCCCATGCCGAACTAGGCAATACCTACTGCGACATCGGGTACAATACCGAAGCGGCCGAGGAATACCAAAAGGCGCTCAAGCTCAATCCCCACCACCACGACGTCCGGTTGAAGCTGGCCAAGACCTACCTGAACCTGGAGCAGTATTACATGGCCATCGAAGAACTGGAGACGCTGACCAAGTCCCATCCCGATTATATTGAAGCCCTGATATTTCTGGGCGTGGCCCATTTGAAGAACGGGCAGAAAGAAAAAGCCCGCAAACAATGGCAGATCTGCCTGGCCAAGGATCCCGGGAATTTAAGGGCCAAGACCTATCTGACCCTGATGGCCCGGGCCGGGGAGAAGTGACAGGGTGGTTGTTTCTGTAACCCTTAATAACGAACTCATAGCAAGTAATACTCGCAATTTTTTTCCTGGCAAGGGTAGAAACCCTGTCCTTTGGGTCTTAATTTATTTCTCCGCTTTCTCTTTGAAGAGAAAGCTCCCAAGAGAGTCCTTCGCTGAAGCTACGGCCTCCAAGAGTGAGCAGTAGGTAGCGTAAGCGAAACTTTCGCTCAGCGCTGCTTTGATGTCCCAATACCCAGCTGCCTGAAGCTATTGACCCGCAAGTAAGGCCTAATCCTGGCAATAGCTTCTTTACTCTCATTGCATTCGGTAAAACGGCAGCTTTTGCCAAGCAGCAGCGCTAACGCGAACCAGGGTTGGTGCCCCGCCTTAAGTGGAGCGGCTTGACCTCAGCCCCGAAAAAGCCCCGCCTTGGCGGGGCCGGGGCGTAAACCCTACCATCCGCGGAACTTTGGCGGTTAAGACTTCCCCGCCGCAACATAATAGATTAATGCGGGGCCTGTCGTGGCGTGGCTTTGGTTACTTTCTTGGTCACAAGAAAGTAACATTAAAGTATTTACAGATGTTATTATAGAGAAAACTGAATACCAGTTCAAAACAAAACGGATGAAGTTTTTACTTCGTCCGTTTTTCGTATTCTGTCGCCAGCAACTTCAGAATATCGTTCCGGGAATAATGCCAAAGCCCGCAG
>JACQXR010000070.1 GCA_016208585.1 candidate division TA06 bacterium
GGCATTTAAAACTGCGGCAATATCATCAACCGCCCATTCCAAGGGCTTTGGTATATCGCTGGAAGAAATGAACTGAAAGACTGAACGCAAAATGCCGATGGTTCGGGGAATATATTTAAAGGCCAGCTCGCGGTTGAATTGTCCCGGGCATCTTGTTCTGGCGGCAAACAGGCCGTAGGTCAGGGTTTGCGAATACAGGTCGGCAAACTCTTCCTTGGTCAGACCGGCTATCAAAGCCTGCTTAAAGGCTTCGTAAAAACCCAATATGTTCCCGGCCTTAGCGCTATCTTCTTCCTTTAATTCCTCGGTAATTACTTCGTCCCGTAAAAATCTTGTCCTTTTAGCCAATTCCAATGCCAACGTTTTTGCAGTGTAGGTTTTTGGCAGGCTAAAGGCAAAGAATTTTTCCAGCAATTTTAAAAAGGCTTCTTCATGCTCCGCTGCGGGAACGGCTTTAAGCTTATTCAAAATGAACGGCCGCCCGACCTGCACAGTATCTATGCATTCACCATTGCGGTAAAGCCTGAATTCCAGAAAGTTGGTTAATATCAGGTTGGGAAAAGTATGCAGGTAGCGTTTTAACTGTCCGGTAGTTTCAATTACGTCTAAATTATCCTTGGCCGGTTCTTTGGCCTCAATGTAGCCTATGATATCATGCTGTCCATCCCAGATGCGGAAATCGGGGTTCCCGGCATCGGTTTTTTTAGGCAAAGTGGTAACGGCCGTTTCGTAAAGAGATTTTAAGTAAGTTTTAAGCATAGTTATATTTTCTTTTTCCGTTTTATAGCTTTCTCAACTGCTTTCACGATATCCCCATCCATCAAGTGATACTTCTTCAGCAGCTCCCAGGGCTGGCCCGACTCGCCAAAGGTGTCCCGCACGCCCACCATCTCCATCGGTACCGGACAGTTCTGCGAGACCACCTCGGAAATGGCCGAGCCGAAGCCCGCCATCAACTGGTGCTCCTCGGCGGTAACGATAGCCCCTGTCTCTTTAGCCGCCTTGATGATGGCCTTTTTATCTATGGGCTTTACCGTATGCAGGTTAATCACCCGGGCCGATATGCCTTTTTTTGCGAGCTTTTCGGCCGCCACTAATGACAGGTAGATCAGCAGCCCGCAGGCGAAGATGGTCACATCCTTGCCTTCGCGATATGTCTGGGCCTGGCCGCAGCGGAACGGCGTCTTGTCGGTGGTGATCACCGGCACCGGCTCGCGCCCTAACCGGATATAGACCGGGCCCTTGATTCTGGCCGTTTCCAGCGTGGCCTTGTATGCTTGGTTGGAATCGCACGGAACTATGAGCCGCATATTGGGCAGCACCCGCATCAACGCTATCTCTTCCAGCGCCTGGTGGGTGGCGCCGTCCGGACCCACCGAGAGTCCCCCGTGCGCCCCGTCCCAGGCCCGCCCGGCCAGAAAGACCCCGTAGGTGTTGACAAAAGGTATCTTCCCTGTTAAAGAAAGCCCCCCGGCCATGCCCAGCATGTTCTGCTCGGCGATGCCGATGTCGAAAAATCTCTGGGGGTATTTTTCCTGGAACCTGCCGGTTAAAGTGGATTTGGCCAGGTCGGCGTCCAGCACCACCACATTGGGATTGGTTTTGCCCAACTCCAGCAAAGCGTCGGCATAGCCAAAGCGGGTGGGCTTTTGCTCGATAATTTTAAAATTAAGGTCGGCAACCAAACGATATTTGTTTTTCTGTTTCATCTTATCCATGTTTTTTGACCCAACTCCCTGGGTCAAAACTGGGCCACCGCCAGCCGCACTTCAAACGGGAAATCCCAGATCTCCAGCACCGAGGGCTTTTGGGCCTTGGTTACTTCGCCGGTCTCGGGATTGTAATAGTAAACATACAGCCGGGCATGAACGATCTTTCTGGAAACTGCGCCGTTGGCCCTGATATCTCTGGAGTTTATCAACAGCTCGCCGACCCCTTCGCCTTCTTTGGTCGAATAACCCATCACCAGACCTTCTTTAGCAAAGGGGCGGTAGGGCGGCCTAAAACTCAGCTCAAAGCCCGGCGTGTTGCGGTCAAATTTTATTTGCTTGCCAGTTTTGCAAGTCCAGGGGTCAAAATAGAGCTGCAATCCCGGCAACGGCCGCTGGGTGTCTCTCATCAGCGGATATATTATTTCCACGGCTTTTATCTCTTTCGGGTTTCCTATCTCCAGACCGTGCACATATCCTAAGGCCGGGCCCGACTCCCAGACGTATTTGGAACCGTCCAGGCTCATCTGAAAATTCTGTTTCAGGTCCGGGTGGTAGGTGCATGATACCCCGGCTAAAACAAGAATTCCTGATACTAGGTAAAATATCTTTTTCAATTGCCCGGTGATAACTGATATTCTCACTGCTTCTCCCAGTGCCCTTTTTGAACCTATATTTCATTCCCGGATTAGATTATTTGAGTTCCGCCATGGCCTTTTCGTATTCCTCCTTGCCGGGCGCCCGGCCGTGCCACTCCGCCCGGTTCTCCATGAAGGAAACCCCTTTGCCCTTGACCGTTCTGGCCAGGATCACAGTTGGTTTGCCCTTGATGCCCCGGGCAAAGTCAAAAGCCCTGGCCAGGTGCTGGATGTTGTGGCCGTCCGCTTCTATCACCTGCCAGCGGAAGGCCCGCCACTTGTCGGCCAGGGGCGCGACACCCATCACCTGTTCCACCGGCCCGTCTATCTGCAGATTGTTGTGATCCACGATGGCGCAGAGATTATTCAGCTTAAAGTGCCCGGCGGCCATGGCCGCTTCCCACACCTGTCCCTCCTGCAGTTCGCCGTCGCCCAGTAGGCAATAGACCCGGTTGGACTTCCCGTCCATCCTGAATCCCAACGCGGTCCCGGCCGCCAGCGAAAGTCCCTGTCCCAGAGAACCGCTGGAAGCCTCGACCCCCGGCGTTTTCAGACGGTGGGGATGGCCCTGCAATAGGGATCCCAGATGGCGGAATGTTTTCAGAATTGATCTGGCGAAGTATCCGGATTCAGCCAGCGCGGCATACAGCACCAGGCAGGCGTGCCCCTTGGAAAGGTAAAACCGGTCCCGCCCTTCCCATGAAGGGTTTTTGGGCTGGTGTTGCAGGGCGTAAAAATAAAGAACGGTCATTATCTCGGCTGAGGATAACGACCCTCCGGGATGACCCGAACCGGCGCAGTAGACCATCTCGATGATGTCGCGCCGGATCTGCCGGGCTTGGTTCTTTATGTCTTCGGTATTCATACCAACTTATTTTGGGCCGGCATTATTTTACCGTTGCCTTTCGGTGATCACTATTTCTTGACCTTGGCCCAGTCGGATAGAAATTTCTGGATCCCGATGTCAGTCAACGGGTGTTGGGCCAGCATTTTCAGGACGTTGAAGGGCACGGTGGCGATGTGGGCTCCCAGCTTGGCGCAGTCCAGCACCTGGAGCGGGGTCCTGATGCTGGCCGCCAGTATCTGAGTGGCAAATTCGTAATTCTCGTAGATCTGGACGATCTCCCCTATCAGGTCCATCCCGTATTCCGAGACGTCGTCCAGCCGCCCTACGAAGGGGCTGATGAAGGCGGCCCCGGCCTTGGCGGCCAGCAGGGCCTGATTGGCCGAGAACACCAGGGTGATGTGGGTCTTGATTCCCCGGGCCGAGAGGATCTTGACCGCCTTCAAGCCCTCCAGGGTCATGGGGATCTTGATCGCCACGTTGGGATGGATATTGATCAGCGGCTCCGCTTCGGCCAGCATGTCCGGGGCCTTCTCGCTGATCACTTCGGCCGACACCGGGCCGTTCAGGATGGCGCAGATCTCCCTGACCACCGTGGCAAAATCCCGTCCCTCCTTAGCGATCAGGCTGGGATTGGTGGTTACCCCGTCGATGATGCCCCAGCTGGCGGCTTCTTTGATCTCGGCAAGGTTGGCGGTATCTATGAAAAGCTTCATTTCAGACTCCTGTATTGTTACTATTCAGCCACAAAGGCAAAATACTGGGCAATTCCCATATAGGATAAACACACAAGGTATAAAGTTCATCCTTTGAGACTTGGTGTTCCTTCGACAGAGTTTACCCTGAGTGAACCGAAGGGCTCAGGACATGCTTAGTGGCTCTGAATAGTTACCTGTATTAACAAAAAACCTTCGCTCCAGATTACTGAACGAAAGCGGGTGGTAACGGTTTAATGAAATCTATTATACTTAAATTGCATTTATTTGTCAACCGATGAGCCCAAATTAAGCCCCAATTGGATAAAAAGCCGCCCTGAAAAGCAAGACGGTTTTTTATAAAGTTTCATTCAAACCTTTGGAACCCTGATATTCCTGGCCGGAATCTCAACAACTTTTCCGTTTTTACAAATGGCTATCGGCCTTCCGGCTTTTTTATGTTCGGCCAAGGCCCTGGCCACGCCAAAACGAACGCCGATATCAATAGCGTCGGGTGAGTATGTCTTTTTTGTTTTTTTCATTGTGCTGATCCTTTTATTATATCCCATGTTTTTTCTTGAAGTATTTCCATTGCTGAATTTTCGTTTTTATAAGCCACCAAATAAGGTTGATCTTGGGAATTGTCGTACAATTTCCAACTATCTCCAAAAGGCAGATACAATTTATAAAAGTTCCGCAATCCCTTAAAATATCGTCTTTGAATAACATCCGCCGGAATATTATGCCCACCGCCTGCCATCCTCAAGGCCACTCTTTTGATTGCCAACTCCGGGCTTGCCAGCCAAAGATAGATAAGGGTTATGGAGTAGCCTTTATTTTTGCATTTTCTCAGCAAGGGAACAAATGTCTTTGACGCCATAGTGGTTTCAAAAGCAAAATCCTCGCCCCGGTTTGCCAAATAATGAATTCTCTCCAGCATTAACCTGCCGGCTTGAATAGCCGTTTGTTCCGGTTTAAAAGGGGAGATGCCTGCGGCAATGGCATCGGCGTTGACGTATTCGCGGCGCTTTAACCTCAAAAATGCGCAATATTATCAAAGAAAAGCTTCAAAATAGTTGTAATTACAGCTAATTTCGCATATAATGACTTTTCGCTATAACCGTCCAAAATGGACGGTTATAGCGCAGG
>JACQXR010000071.1 GCA_016208585.1 candidate division TA06 bacterium
AGGTTGCCAAGGCAGAGGGCAAGCTCAAAGAAGAAAAGAAGTCCGCCGCCGCCAAGGCTTCCACCTCCGCTAAAGCTGCGGCGGACCACCGCTATAACGGGGCAGGCAAGTCGGCGGATAAAGCTAAAGCAAAGAAGTAGGCTTTTGGAATGAATTTAATAGCGCAAGGTTTGGAAATAAGCCTTGCGTCTTTTTTGTTGACATTTGACTTTTGTTTTGACAGGATTAATCAACAACAATCTAGCAAGGGGAAAAACATTATGACCCGTCAGGATATTTTGCAGATATTAAATGAGTCGAAAGAAGAAATAAAGAAAAGATACAGGGCCGAGCTAAAAGGCGTTTTCGGCTCTTATGCCCGGGGGCAGCAAAAGCCCGGAAGCGATGTGGATGTTCTGGTTGCCTGGGATAATAACGCCATGTTCCCCGCGTGGGCGTGTGAATTGAAACGAATTTCGTGTCTATCAGATAACCGCAGGCCCGGTCACTTACAACGCTACAACGCTTACCAGTTGACTTATGCGCCTTAAATAGGGTATAATTACAGGTCATTTAACTTTGCCCTGCCTGCCCCTCTTCGCAGGTTGCGGCGTATCAAAAACAACCCCTTTTTTAGGAGACGGAAAGACCATGCCTTTGAACAAGGAAAAGAAGCAGGACGTAATTTCGGCCCACAAGAAACACGAAGGCGACACCGGATCCCCCGAGGTCCAGATCGCCCTGCTGACCGAGAGGATCAACCAGCTGACCGGACACTTAAAGGCCAACAAGAAGGACCATGCTTCGCGGCGCGGACTTCTGATGATGGTGGGCCGCCGCCGCCGGCTGCTGGATTATCTCAACAAGCGCCATGCCGCCCGGTACCGGGCCATAGTGGAAAAATTAGATTTAAGGAAGTAAAATTTTGGGGGCGATTTTACGGTTAAAATCGCCCCTTGTCATTAACCTAACCGGAACAATTCCTTCCGGTCTTAAAGCCGGGAGAAGCCTTAGGCTTTTTGGAGCCTGGGACAAAAAGGAGGTTTTATGGTTCATACCAAGGAACTGGAGATCGGCGGCCGGAAGCTCATCATCGAGACCGGCAAGATCGCCAAACAGGCCCACGGCTCGGTGACAGTGCGCTACGGAGGGACCGTGGCGCTGGTGACCGCTGTGGGATCCGACCAGCCCCGGGAGGGAATAGATTTCTTCCCCTTATCTGTGGAATACCGGGAACAGGCCTACGCCGCCGGGCGGATCCCGGGCGGGTTCTTCAAGCGCGAGGGAAAGCCCCGGGACAAGGAAATACTATCGGCCCGGCTGATCGACCGTCCCTTAAGGCCCTTGTTCCCCGAAGGGTACAGGAACGAAGTGCAAGTGGTCTGCCTGATCCTTTCGGCCGACCAGGAGAACGACGCCGACATCCTGGGCCTGACCGGGGCTTCGGCCGCTTTATCCATCTCCGACATTCCCTTTTCCGGGCCGATCGCCGCGGTGCGGGTGGGCAAGGCGGAGAACGGCTACGTCATCAACCCCACCTTCCAACAGCTGGAACAGAGCCGGATAGACATCGTGATCGCCGGCAGCAAGGACTCCATCACCATGGTGGAGGCCGGGGCCCGCGAGGTCTCGGAGGCCGAGATCATCGAAGCCATAGAGTTCGGGCATAAATACATCAAACAGATCATCGCCCTGCAGCAGGAGCTGGTGGGGCTGTGCGGCAAACCCAAACGGCAGGTGGAGATCGCCCCGGTCAACCAAGCCCTGCTGGAAAAGGTCAAAACTTTGACCATAGACAAGATTCAGGCGGCCAACGTTCTGCCCCACAAGGAAGAACGGCAGGATGCCATCAAAAAAATCTGCCAGGAGGCCGCCCTTGCCCTGCTGCCGGAATTCCCCGAGACTGAAAAACAGATCAACGCCATGGCGGAGGAGATCCAGAGCCACGACCTGCGGGAGCGGATATTGAGCCAGGGCCAGCGGGCCGACGGGCGGAGCCTGACCGGGATCCGGCCCATCGTCTGCGAGATCGGGGTGCTGCCCCGGACCCACGGCTCGGCCATCTTTACCCGGGGCGAGACCCAGAGCCTGGCGGTGACCACCCTGGGAACGGCCTCCGACGAGCAGCGGATCGAGGACCTGGAGGGGGAATACTCCAAAAGCTACATGCTGCACTATAACTTCCCGCCCTTCTCGGTGGGCGAGGTCAAGCCCATCCGGGGCCCGGGCCGGCGGGAGATCGGGCACGGCGCCCTGGCCGAACGGGCGGTGGCCCCGGTGATCCCCTCCGAGGACCTTTTCCCCTACACGGTGCGGGTGGTCTCCGATATCCTGGAATCCAACGGCTCGTCCTCCATGGCTTCGGTCTGCGGAGCCTCGCTCTCGCTGATGGACGCCGGGGTGCCCATCAAGGCGCCGGTGGCCGGCATCGCCATGGGATTGGTGATGGAGGGGGATAAGGTGGCCATCCTTTCCGACATCATGGGACTGGAGGACCACCTGGGAGACATGGACTTTAAAGTGGCCGGCACTAAGGCTGGCATCACCGCCCTGCAGTTAGACATAAAAGTTCAGGGCCTCAACAAGGAGATACTGGAGAAGGCCCTGACCCAGGCCCACCAGGGAAGGATGCACATCCTGGGCGAGATGGAGAAGACCATCTCCGCTCCCAAAGCCGAGATTTCGGTCTATGCGCCCCGGATTTTGGCCCTGAATATTCCGGTGGAGAAGATCGGAATGATTATCGGGCCGGGCGGCAAGATGATCCGGGCGCTGCAGGAGGAGTTCTCGGTCAAGATCGACATCGGCGACGACGGCAAGGTGACCATCGCCTCGGTGGACGTTGGCGGAGCCCAGGCCTGCTACGAAAAGATCAAGGCCATGACGGTGGAAGCCGAGATGGGCCGGATTTACCAGGCCAAAGTGGTAAAGATCATGAACTTCGGAGCCTTCGTGGAATTCATGCCCGGCACCGAGGGACTGGTCCACATCTCGGAGCTGGATAAATCACGGGTTAACAAAGTCGAGGACATCGTCAAAGAGGGCGACTCCATCACGGTCAAGCTGATCAAAGTCGACCCCGACACCGGAAAGTACAGCCTTTCCCGCAAACAGGCGCTGGGTTAATGGCGGGATAATTTATTTTTAGAATTAAACAATGAGCCGGGAGCGATCCCGGCCCATTGTTTTTTAGGGCTTAATCAAAAAATCTCAAAATATTTTAAAATAGTTCTGACAAATACCGTAAAAAGTGTTATCTTAATCATGCCTGACAACAACCGCGTGAAGTCCTGCCCTTAACAATATCATAAATATTGGGTGGTGAGAACGTTGAAAATAACAAAAAGCCTTAATGTCTCCGGTAAAAAACGCTGACATTGGGTTTTTTGGGGTTAAAACAATCAAGGAGATATTAAAAATGAAAAGAATTATTCTGTGTTTGGCTTGCATATTGATTTGTTCGGCCGGTTTTTTATTTGCCGGCAAACCGAACCGTTTGAGGAAATTGACGGAACAGGAAAAGATACAAATGGTTTTAGCCAATTTGCGCCAGGCCGCCCAGCATGGCGAGGCAAATGAGTTTATTAATAATTTTTCCAAGGATTACAAAGACGCTGATTCCAAATCCGGCAACGACCATGCAAAGATGAAGCAAAACGCTGCGGATTTTTTCAGCCAATATAAGCCGATTGATGACAAGCCTATGCTTTATATATACGACACAAAAATAAGCATTGGCGGAAATATTGCCACGGTTGATTGTAAAATGATGTTGATGGCCCGTTCAATTGAATCCGGAGGAAATGTAAACGAACTTTTTGCAGATCAAATAGATTTTGTAAAAGAAGGCGAAGTTTGGAAAATTGGCAATTTTACGAAAGTTGGTAAAATTATGAACAAAGCAAATAATATGCGAAAGAGTAAAAAAGAGCAGGAGGCAAAATGAGGGCTTATTTAAATAAAATAATAATTCTATTAACAGCAACTGTAGTTGTTATTGTTTGTATTATTTCGTGCAGCAAAAAACCAGACCCGCCTGCCCCGGATGTTTCCAAGATATATAGGTATTTAGAGTATGATTGTCAACAAGATTTTGGATTGTTTGTCAGGGAAAATCAAGAGTCTGAAGGTAAATTTATAGCAGCATTTGGGGAGGCGAACAATCCTCTTGTTATTTGGTGGAACTCATCAACGTTGACTGCAGAATATCTCCAGGTGGATGATGTGGTTGAGAATACGATTTTAGACCAATATCACCTTACAAATTGGGATAAAAACACTAACCCGTCTTCTTTATATTGGCTCTTCTCCCTAAGGAGTGGGTAAAATCAAGCTTGGTGGCGAGCTGAAGTAGTTGGCAGTAAACGAGTTCTTTGATAGCAACCCCGGTAAAAATATGGTAAACTTCCGGTATGAATAAGATCAAACGATTGGAAGAC
>JACQXR010000072.1 GCA_016208585.1 candidate division TA06 bacterium
ATATACACTACACGAACATTTGTCAAGCATTATTTTTCAGGACGTTGCTCCCTGTAATGTATTGTTAATCCAGGCTTCCTGGTTATTGCCGATTTTTTTCGATTTGTAGTGTATATAAAAGGGACGGAATTCAGGGATATTGTCAAAGCGGGAATGATCTTAGGCCAAGCATTTTAATGCCCCACTACAATTTAAATAAGCACTGGATCCAATTCCAATCCAACGGCTCGTTCTGCTATTATCCCTATTCCATCTGCCGGGAAAAGGCGGCCCTGCTGAAACTCATTGGCAACTGGCAGGCCGCCGAAGACATCTTCCGGGCCAACTTGGAAGCGGCCCTGAAAAGTCTTGATGCGCGCAGCATCGCCCAGGCCAAAACCGACCTCAGCGCCATTTGCGACACCCGGGGCAAAGAGGACGAGGCCTTTACCCTGGCCCAGGAAGCCTCCTGGCTCTGGGAAAAACTCAACCAAACTCCCGGCCGGGTAAAGGCCATGGGAACAATGGGCAACGTATACCAGCACCGTAGCGAATATCCCAAAGCCATGGAATGTTACAATGCCTGCCTGGAGTTGTCGCGCCGGGCCGGACTGGACAAGGATACCTGCCGGATGCTTAACATGGTGGGGCTGATCAGCTACGAAATGGGAGATCTGGAAAAGGCCCTTAAATTTTACGGGGAATCGCTGGAGATCGCCCGGCGCAATAACGAGCCCCAGTACATCGCCATGGCCTCCGGCAACATTGGCAACGTTTATCTGGAAACGGGACGGTGGGATCAAGCCATGGAATGCTACCAGCGGGCCTTAAAGGAAAGCCAGCGGGCCGGGGACAAGCAGGCCATCGCTTTCGGGGTGGGAAACATCGCCATCATCTACGAAAAAAAGGGCGAATACGATAAGGCCATGGAATGGACCCGCCGGCAATATGACACTTTTACCGAGCTGGGGGACCAGGTGCACCTTTCGGTAACCCTGCTGAACCTGGGAAACATATACCTGGACACCGGCCGGCTGGATCCGGCGGTGGAATCCTTTACCAGGCAAATCGCCATTTCGGAAGGGCTTAAAGACAAACCCATACTGAGCTACGGCAACTACATGCTGGGAATCGCCCATTCGGAAAAAGGCAATTTTGATGAGGCCCAAAAAGCCCTGGAGCAAGCCATAGAGGTCGGCCGCAGCATAGGCTTCAACCATTATGTCTGCGGGTACCTGGTCCGGTTAGCCAAACTGTACCTGGAGAACGGCCGGCCGGGGCAGGCTTTGGCCTTGATTCCGGAAGCGCGGAAGCTGGCGCAAGAGGTAAAAAGGCCGGACGTGCTGCTGGATCTGGACGTCGTTTCGGCCCGGGCGGCGGAGAATAAAGAGATGGGCAAAGAACAGCTTAAAGCCCTGCTGGCCGCCGCCGCCGAGGAGCAAAAAGCCGAGATATTATTGCAGCTCTGGCGGCTGGGGGCCGGGGAGGAATACCGCGAACAGGCCGCCGGGCAGTTTAAAATGCTTTACGAGCAGACCCCGAAATACCAGTATCAGAAAAGTTTGGCGGAATTAACGTAAAAATATTTAAAATTATGTTTAAATTATGAGCCACTTTGAAAAATCCCATAAAGGACTTTCAAACCCATGAAAAGAGATATCTTTCTTCCGATTATTCCGAGGCCCAGGCCCGGCACGCCCACCAAAAGTACATGGCCCCCGCACAGCAGGGCGGTCAAAAGCTCTTCAATCACCGCCTGCTGGCCCACGATGACTTTTGACAACTCGTCCTTGATATGTTTCTGGGCCAGGACCAGGCTCTCTATCGCCTGGAGGTCGTTCTTTTTGTCCCAAATAACAGGCCTTTCAAAATCCGAATTTCTAAATTCTAAAATCTAAACAAATGACAAATCCCAAGATCGAAATTCTAATTACTGGTGTTTAGGATTTAGTTATTATTGTTTGGAATTTGCACAACTTATCCCATAATTTGGATATGTTGTGATATTAGTCTCTCAGATTTAAATGTTATAAGTCAATCATAAAATCAGGATTTTGTCTGTTATGACATAGTTTTGCTGGAATTGATCAAAAACCACCGCACAGACCTTCTGAGTAGGGAATTTTCCGGATTTGAAAGAAAATTGTTTTTTCGGGAACCAAAAGGATGGTATTTTTACTCTAATCCTATATCACTAACTAATAGTCTAACTAAGGAGTTATCACCATGCACATCAAAAAGTTACTTTGGGTCCTGCTGCTGTTCCCGGCCCTGGCTATGGCACAGGGGATTAGTTGGGGGCCGCGGGTACGGGTGGACGATGCCGCCGGAAGCGGTCCCCATGCGGCCATCCATCCCTACACCATAATAGACAATAGTTTAAGGGTCTACTCGGGGTGGGAGGACGACCGGGACGGCAACGGGAGGTACTCCATCTATTTCTCCCGATCCACCGACTTGGCCGCCAGTTTTTCTGCCAACATCCCGGTAATCGGAGACTCGCTCAGCCACCGATATCCCTGGATGACCAAGGTGGGCTCCAGCATCTATCTGGTCTGGCAGGCCCTGCACGGCAGCAATTGGAAGATCTACTTCTCCCGTTCCACGGACAACGGTTCCTCCTTCACTGCGCCGGACACAGTCAAGGGGGTGGCCATCAGCAATAGCCAGAGTTCCGCGGTCAATTTGGGCCCCATCCCCAAGATAGCCGCCGACCCAAAGGACAGTGTGCTGTATCTGGTCTGGGCCGATGATGCCGCCGGGACCACCAGGGTTAAATGCGCCAAGTCAACTAACCGGGGAGACAGCTTTTTCGGCTCGGTCAACGTCAATACCAACCTGGCCGGAATGGCCCGGCACCCGTCCATTGCTGTTGGTGACAGTGGACAGGTTTTTGTGGCTTACGAGCAGGGAGGCGGCACCAACCAGGATCCTAACCCTCACGTCTATTATAACCTTTCCGCAGACTACGGAGCCGCCTTCAGTGCTACTGCTCTCAAGGTCAACGACGACCCAGGCCCGGCGCGACATATGAATCCCAGCATCACCCGCCGGCCTGGCGAGGTAATGGTGATCTGGGAGGACGCCCGGCAGCCACCGGCCGCGGCCGCTGACAGGCCATATCTGTTTTTCAGCCAGAAATACGACACCGCCGCTGCGTTCTCTGCCAACCTTCAGGTCAGCTACGGCTCGGGCGAATTCAATTTCCGGCCCCGGATAGCCATAGATCAGACCAACGGCAACTTAGTGGTGGCCTGGCACAGCGACAGCAGCGGGGCCAAGTTCGAGTTGCGGATGACCGCCTTCAACGACTCCATCGGCCAGTTCATCAACTCCTACAAGCTGTTCAACACCTTTACCGGAACCTCCGGGGCCAATTTCGGCAACGCCTTCTATCCGCCGGCCCTGGCCATAACCAACATCGACAGCGTTACCAACTTTTTCATGGTGTGGCAGGACCTGGGCGAGGACGCCTCGGGTAACATCTACGCGGTGCGCGGCCGGGTGGTTACCAGCCAGGTGGACCTGGACGTCTTTCCCGACGCCCTGGATGCCCACGGCGACAGCCTGGATTTCGGCATCCTACCGGCCGGGCCGGCCTATGTCTCCCGCAGCTTCCGCCTGGCCAATGCCAGCGATGCCGTCAATCCCGACACGGCCGACGGCCCCAGCACCTCCAGGATAGACACCTTGACGGCCTACCCCATCGTTCTCAAAAACCTGTCGGACAGCATATTGACCGGCTTCATCGAAACGCCGGCCAGTCTCCCGGCTTTGGAGATAGGACAAAGCCTTGACGTAACCGTTACTCTATATATACCCGAGGGGACCCTTTCCGGCCGTTACGAAGGATTTTGCAATATGCGGGCGGTGGGCAGCGACCTGACGGTGGACACGGATTCCATTCGGATCGTGGTCCAGGGTCCGACCGCCGCCGTCGATCTGGAGAACTTAAGGGTCTTCCCCAACCCCTTCAAGCCCTATATCGGGCACACCGTGGTCAATTTCGAGGGGTTGACCGCCCAGGCCACGGTCAAGATCTACGACATCAAGGGACGGCTGGTGGAGGAGATCTCCGAGACCAACGGCGACGGACTGGCCACCTGGGCTCCCAAGGCCGCCAGCGGGGTATACATCTATTCCGTCACCAATCCCCAGGGGGCCAAAAAGACCGGCAAGATAGCCGTGATCAGATAAACCAGATATTTTTATCCGCAGATTACGCAGATTATATCATGGGCCTAAGCCGGATGAAAAAATTGTTTCTTCGGATCGGCTTTGTTGCGCAAAGATTGTAAAGATACAGCATCCCCTGATAAATTGATGATTAGACAGCAACCTTATATGACACCGGCATACCTATTTGAGCCAGGCGGTTGAGAATGGCACATCCAATTCTGACTTCGGTTTTTTGA